>JAGGYK010000113.1 GCA_021162585.1 Deltaproteobacteria bacterium | reverse complement strand
TGAAAGAGGGGTTCGATTCCGAGATGAATGCGGAGTTCATCCGGTTCTTGCGATATGCCAGATAGGTTTTGCATGGAAGTCCAGAGTAAGCGCTATGTCGCCCTGGATGCGCCCAACTGTGAACTGTGAACCCCGAACCTGACAACCTGAGTAGTTACTTAGCTTCGAGCTTTTAGCTCTCCCGGCTTGTCCGGGTTAGACAAAAGGATCTATGCATTAGCTTAGGGATTCTCCTATGCAAGGAATTTATGGTTTAGCAGGTCTCTTACATCTATTCACTGTTTACTAAACTTAGTATATAACAAGCCATCTGTATTCACGGATGTGGTCTAGAATCTCAAATATAATTTCCTGTTTTTCTGTAGCACAGGCATGCATTGTAAATATAAACCGCATCTGCTGGGTGTTTTTTAACCCTACTAACTCTGAGGTAGGGCCTGTAATTGTATTTCTGTGCCATGCCTTTGCTATCTGGATTAGGTGAGAAAACCTTATGGTAAACTCGGAATGTCCATATAGCTTTATCTCTCTTGGGAAACTATCCAGTTCAAGGTCTTTTTCAAGGAATGTCATGTCTTTAGGTATAATAGGGTCACTCGAGTGTTCCGAGATAAATACAGGGATCCCCTTTTTACAGATTTTTTCTATTAAGGATATTGCACCCATATTGAAGTTAAAAGTACCCTCTGATGGGATATCTAAGTGGTAGTTCTCTACCATCCGTGCTGCATCATCTGGCAGATTTTTCGCTTCTAGTCCTGTCCATGTATCCAGATCGCCAATCACCTCATTTAGGATTATCAGATCTATATTGGATACAGCATGCATCACCTCAGTTATGTCTGCATTTATAAAGGTGGTGAATTTTTTCCATGGTGAAAGGTTTTTTCTCTGTATATTGAGGAGCGCTTTTGATATGTCTACCATATAGACATGTCTTACTAACGGCAAATATGTCCCTAAAAGGCCTTTCATAAGGCTCCCATAACCACCGCCTGCCTCCAAAATCTTTGTCCCTGGCTTTAAAATATTTGCAGCGATAAGGAGATTGCCGATGAGGGCACCATAGGGTTCTGGCTTTTTGAGGGCTATCATATATGGTGAATCTAGACAAGCAAAAGATTCACATATGGTAAACTCCTTCGTGAGGTCTATAGAAGATGTTTTATGATATTGGCGTGTTGTATTGATAACTACCATGATTTAAAATATTAATCCATTTCTCAAGGCCTGTACAGGGCTTAACACATAAAGCTATTCACGTGCCAAAGGTATAAAGGCACAGAGGCGCAAAGTTGCTGAGTCTATTTATAATTTAGTTTTTGGATGCCCTTGATTTATACCTTGGGTGACCATATTATATAGTTGGAAGCCAGGGCTTCAATAAAAAAAGAACGAAATATCAAGGAGGTGATAGATATGTTATCGAGATGGCCTGAAAGAGGCGAGTGGTTTTTGGATCCATTGCGTGAGATGCAACGCATGCAGGATAAAGTAAACCGTATATTTTCAGATGTTGAAGGGACAACTGGCACAAGTTTGCCTGCAGTTAATGTCTGGAACAGTGAGGATGGGGTGATGCTTACTTCCGAGATACCTGGTATTGACGTCAGGGATATAGATATATCTGTAGTAGGTGATACGCTGACTTTACGTGGCTCCCGAACCAAGAAAGAATTAAAACAGGGAGAGACATATCATCGCAGGGAGAGAGGTTCTGGTGGTTTCGCACGCAGAATCCAACTTCCATATACTGTTGATGCTGATAAGGTAGAGGCAAGGTATGAAAAAGGCATACTTTCTATCAAACTGCCGAGGTCAGATGCAGACAAACCAAGGAAAATAAATATTAAGACTGCTTAATTAAAGGAGGTGATTACTTATGGCAGAGGAGAGAAAAGATATTAAAGTCCGGAAGAAAGAAGACCTTTCAACAGCTATGCCGGAGCGCACCAGGGCTAAAAGGACATTTACACCGAGGGTGGATATCTGCGAGTCAGGAAGTGATATCGTTGTATTTGCTGATATGCCTGGTGTAAATGAAGGTTCAGCCAACATAACTCTGGAGAGAGGAATTCTGACCATTGAGGGGTTTGTTGAGCCTAATAAGCTTGAAGGTTATGACCTGGCGTATGCTGAATATGATGTAGGTGACTATTACCGTATATTTACACTATCTGACGCAATTGACCAGGACAGGATTGAGGCGAGCATCAAGGACGGGGTATTGAAGCTGATTCTGCCAAAGGCTGAGCCGGCTAAGGCTAGAAAGATTAGCGTTAAAGCAGAATAAATAAAGACAATTATAAAGAAAGGAGGAAAATATTATGGCCATTAGAGATATAGCTCCGTGGAAATGGGGGAGGAAGAGTATCCCTGCAAGGCGTGAAGGGGAGCATCCCATATATTCTCTGCACAGGGCAATGGACCAGTTATTCGATCAGTTTTTCGAGGATTTTGAGAGATTCCCATTTGGCACACCTGAGGGATGGACAGGGACCTTTAGTCCTCAGGTGAATATGGCAGAGAGTGATAAGGATATTCGGATAACAGCAGAGCTTCCTGGTATGGATGAAAAAGATATAGAGATTTCTATAAGTAAGGATGCACTCACCATAAAAGGGGAGAAAAAAGAGGAAAAGGAAGAAGAAGAGAAGGATTATTATTGTGCAGAACGTTCATTTGGCACCTTCCGAAGGGTTATCTCGCTCCCATGTGAAGTTGATACCGAAAATGTGGATGCATCCTTTAAGAGAGGGGTTCTCACCGTAACACTTCCAAAGATGGTTCCAGCAGAAGCAGAGGTGAAAAAGATACCTATAAAGACTGATTAATCTTTTTCTTGTATAGGTGCAAGGCCCCGTTTTTTTTAAACGGGGCTTTTTTTATCCCCCCTAACTATATCTAAATCGTGAGGTAAAAAGTAAAGCTATTTTTTTGCCGCTCGATTACCTCAAGATTACTCATGATTCGCTGCTGCTTTGCACTAACTATTTTCATATAAACGCGCATGAGCGATCCACGCTCACAACGAAGGATGAAAACACCCTTCCTCGGGATGGGTTCCTCTCTCGCTTGCCTGCATCGCTCTTTGATACATCCTTCAGGCTTGCTTACGGGCGCTCCCTATTCGCCTTTCAGGCTCAGAAGGGAACGATTCCCCTTTAAGCAACGCCTAAGGA
>JAGGYK010000057.1 GCA_021162585.1 Deltaproteobacteria bacterium | reverse complement strand
TCCGCTCAAGAGTCTCCCATCCCTCCTCCCGTAAGCGATTAAAATCATTTTATATTCCTCTCTAAGCTGAATGCTGACCGCTGCAAGCTGATTGCTATTTTCATATAAATAACTATGAATATACTACTGAATAACTATAAATATACTACTGAATAACTATAAATATACCATTAAGACTACTAGAGCGAAAAGAGGAGAAGGGATGAACGGGTTAATGTAAAGATCTTTTAATATTATTTGTATTCAAAAAAGACAATAACAACTAAAGCATATCATATGGATCTATATCTATCTTCAGTTTTACATTCGAAGGGATATTGAGCCTCTGAATTTTATCAATTGCCAGGTGTAGCGCCCTTCTATTCTCTGACTTTAAGATAAGGTGCCACCTGTATGCTTTTCTTAAAAAGTTTATTGGTGCTGGTGCAGGGCCTATAATATGCACATTTTTGCTTTTTGAAACAAAGGCCACCTGGTTGGCTACAACAGGTGAGGCATCAGGCCTGTAGGAAGAAAATATACACCTGGCCATATACATATACGGAGGGAACCCGGTTGCCCTTCTTACATCTTCTTCTATTTTTATCATCCCATTATAGTCATAGTTTGTGATTGCATTAAATACAGGATGATCTGGCACTAGAGTCTGGACTATCACACGCGTGGCTGGCCTACGTCTACCAGCCCTGCCTGTGACCTGGACTATCTGCTGAAAGGTTCTCTCTATTGCCCTAAAGTCAGGCATATAAAGTAATTGCTCTGCATTCACCACGCCAACCAGGGTAAGGTTTGGGAAGTCATGTCCCTTTGCTATCATCTGCGTGCCCACAATAATATCAACATCATTATTTCGGATTGCATTTAGGGCATCAAGGAGTTTGGCAGATGTAGATATCTCATCTGTGTCCATCTTTAAGATACGGGATTCAGGAAAGGCCTTTGAGACCTCACCTGCAATCCTTTCTGTACCAAGGCCTAGTGGCCTCATGTCTATACAACTACAAAACGGGCAAACCTCTGGAAGCCTCAGGGTAAAACCGCAATAATGGCACAGGGCCACCCCTTTTGCCTTGTGATATGTAAGACTCCTGTCACAGTTTGGACAGACAAGGACCTTCCCGCAACCAGGGCACACAATAGCAGAGGCAAAACCACGCCTGTTTATGAATAAAAGTGTCTGCTCCCCTAGCAATAGGGTCTCTTTCATGGCCTGCATTAAATTATCAGAGATTAGACCCTCGACCCCCCGCATATCAACTATATCTATCTTGGGCAGCCTGGCGTTACCTATTCTATATGGCATATTAATAAGGGATATTTCTGAGTTCTTTGCCTTTGTAAATGACTCCATACTGGGTGTTGCAGACCCTAGGATTACAACCGCGCCTTCTTGCTTTGCCCTAAGCATGCTTAAGTCCCTTGCATTATAAGGGATCCCTTCTGATTGTTTGTAGCTAGTGTCATGTTCCTCATCCACAATAATGACCCCTAAATCCTTAAGAGGGGCAAATATTGCAGATCGTGCGCCCAGGACAAACCTGACATCCTTTCTTGCTACCTTAAAAAATTCTATAGCCCTTGCCCTATCACTAAGACCAGAATGAAATACAGCCACTTCAAAAGGAATCTTTGATTTTATCCTCTCAATGGTCTGAGGCGTAAGGGATATTTCAGGTACCAGATATATAACAGAGAGCCCCATAGCCAGGGCCTTCTGTGCTGAGGCCAGGTATACCTCTGTCTTCCCAGATCCTGTAATCCCGTGGATAAGAAATACTCTGAATTGTCTGCCTTTGACAGCCTTTTCTATAGTAGATATAGCGCCTGCCTGCTCTTTAGTATATTCCAAGCCTCTTGTAAAATAAGGTTTTATAGAAGTATCCTTATCCATTACTTTCAGCTCTATCAATCCCCTTCTTACAAGCGCTGCTATAGATGATGTAGCCCCAGGCACTATCTTCTTTAGTTCCTCCAATAAGATACCTTTCTCTGGTATGGCATCCAAAAGCATCCTTTGCCTTTTCCCTATCCTTGCCTTTTGAAGATTTATCTTATTTGTCTTAAGAGCAACATAACTGGGCTCTATCTCTATCTGTTTACCCCTCCTCAGATAAGGAGGAAATGCCAGAGATATACAGGATCCAATATTAGCATGGTAATATCTAGCACACCACCAGAGCATATTAATAAGATCTTCAGGCACAAAAGGCTCTTTATCTAAGATCTGAATTATAAACTTGAGCCCTTTTATATCATGTCTTTCATGAAGCGAGACTATCATACCAACCCTATGGCTGGCCTTTAAAGGCACTATCACCCTGCAACCTATGCAGGCAGCTACCCCTTCAGGTATGGCATACGTAAGCATTTTAGGTATTCCTGAAAACACCACTACATCAACCACCATATGCATAACTCTAGATTACCATCATCTTAATAAAGGGCAACTGGTTTTATTTAAAGATAGAATAACTTGACTATGGGTTAAAATACCGTTTATATGAAAATAGCAATCAGCTCTCAGCGGTCAGCATTCAGCTTAAAAAGGAATATGAGATGATTTTAATCATTTACGAGAGGAGGGATGAGGGGCTCTTGAGCTTACCCTTTAAGCGTTTTTTGCTAATACATCCAAGCGAAGTTGAAGGAGAAGCGATCCCTCCTGAGACCGAAGCGCGAATAGGGATCGCCCGTAAGCGAGCTACAATGTATCAAAAAAATATTTCAGGCAAGCGAAAGAGTTCCCATCCCGAAGATATTTTCATGCTCCGCCAGTGTCCGACAGGACATGAGGGTTTATATAAAAGCATACCTGGGGGTATCTATTGAAGCAAATAGATATAGAACAGGCCATAGCTGATCTTAAAGACAATAGCCCTGAGATAAAGAGGATGGCAGCAAAGGCAATCCTTAAAGGTTCCTCCACACCAGAAGATATATTTACCCCTGTCTTGAAAGAGGCAGATAGAGCAACTGTAAAAATCATTTATGATGTACTCTTTGATGCAGGCCGCGATTTCTCATCCATATTTATGGATGCAACAAAAGATACTGACCCCAGGATAAGGCGCCAGGCAATACGATACCTATTTAGAAAGGGCAAATTTAAGATTGATGATGGTATAAAATGGCTAGATGATAGCGATCCATATGTTCGCAGAAGGGTTCTCAGCTATTTAGCATGGACCAATGAACCCTCTGCTTTAGAAAGGGTTGCCCGTATCTCAATTACAGACAGTAACCCTGTTATTCGAAAGGAGGCAATAAAGCTGCTGGGGATATGGGGCAGTAAAGAGAATGCAGGGCCTATAATAAAGGCACTTGAAGATAATAACACAAAAGTCAGAATACAGGCTGTAAAGACCCTGGAGAAGATGACTGGAGAAACCTTCGGAGACCCTGTAGGGGCATCAGAAGACGAATTGGAATGGATTACTGCAAAATGGCAGGGTTGGTGGGAGATTGTGAGGGAAGGGTCATAAATGAAGCAGCCAACGTATACTCCAAAAGCCTTTTCCTCTCTTCTAGGAGTCTCTAAATCTACCCTCCTGCGTTGGGAGACAAAGGACACGCTCCCTAAGCCTACGGTAATAAATGGTGTGCGCCAGTATATGCCCCATGATATCCCTAAGTATCTTAAATTCCTAGGCAAGGGCCCCCTCGTCACAACCAAAAGGAGACAACTTTTTCTTAACTTCAAGGGTGGAACAGGCAAGACTAGCATCTCTGCCTTTTACGGCTTTAGGCTTGCACAACTAGGAATGAAGGTATTGCTCATGGACCTGGATCCACAGGGTCACCTTACCCAATGTCTTGGCATTGACCATACAGACTTTGAGTTTACTCTATACAATGTCCTGATAGAGCGTATGGATATAAGGGATACAATAATAGATACACCTATGGAAAATCTACAACTAATCCCAGCAAACCTAAACCTCTCTCCTGTTGAACTTGCCCTTACCTCCATGAATGCAAGGGAATTACGTTTAAGGAAAAGCCTTTTACCTATAAAGGACACATACGATGTGATTATAATGGATGCCTCCCCATCAATCGGGCTTTTAAATCTAAATGGAATTTTGGCCAGCAATGAGCTTTTTGTCCCTGTACTGGCTGATTTTCTCTCGTATCACGGGCTTAAAATACTGTTTGAGACTATAGCCACTATCGAAGAGGACTTTGACTTTATATTTAACAATATCTACATTTTTTTAAACCATTATAATGCATCCCATAACATATGTCAGAGGGCAAAAAAGGCCCTAGAAAAACACTACAAAAAGTACTTAATGGAGACTATAATCCGCCAGGACACAAAGATTGCAGAGGCAGCTAGCATGGGATTGCCTCTGCATCAGTATGCTTCTGCATCTAGGGGTGCTGCAGACATCAATTCTTTTATCAAGGAAATTTTTAACCCCTTGCCTCTTAATCTTTGATGTCTTTGTGTGGTTGTGTTATATTGATTGGATGCCTTGAATTGCAGACAAAAGTAATGAATGGGAGGAAGATATATGCAAGATGGATTTGATAAAAATGTGGCAGAAAAAATGCCAAAAAGTCTAAAAAGCAAACCTAACAGGCCATGGAATATAGATCCTGTTCTTATTCGTAAGTCATCTGTTGATCAGGAGTCATCTCCCCCCTCTAAAGAAGAGGCAAACAAGGATGCAATCATTCAAGAAGAGCCGATCAAGGCTAACATAGCACTCAATACTATCGAAGATCTTAGCATAGAGTTTACAGATATCCTCTTTCAAAAAAAGGATGTCCAGCGGCACCTTAGAGAAACCCAAAGGGCGCTAGAAGATGCTATTAATGAAAATTCCCGCCTAAAAAACGTACTCTTAGAGCGCGAAAAACGTATTGCAGATGAAGAAACGTTATGTCAAGAGATATCATTTCTCAATGAGCAAGTAGAAGATGCTAATCTCTACATAGAAAATCTATCCAAAATATTAACTGAGAAGACCCAAAATTTGGACGATCTCTTGGATGAAAAGAATGCCCTAGAGACCAGATTCCATCGGCTAAATGAGAATATACATAGTAAGGCAAAACTTGAAGTAAAGGTATCTATCCTGGAAAAGGAGCTTGGTTTAGCCTACAATCGAGTCAAAGGGCTAGAAACATTGTTACATACACAGCAAGAAGAGAATGTTTCTTTGCAAGAAGAGACAAAGGAGTTCAAGGATGCCCTGGATAAGATCTATGCATCTTTGGCTCATATCCGCTTAAAGGCAAAAAAAGAGGCCTATGGATTCTAATACAAAGAAAAAGGTAAAGGATTTGCTCGCTTTGATGGAAAACTTCTCCTATGATATCGATGCAAAGGCAGAAATTAATGAACTTCGGGAAGAAATAAAGAATCTCCAGAAGGAGCTGCAAACCCTTAAGCAAAAATTTTCCCAATTTGAAGAGGCCTACATGCATAAAAGAGAAGGGATAAGACTTATACAGCAGGAAATGGAAACACTCTTTGATAATGAAAATAAAGATTCTTAAGCTTTTATATAAATAGGGGTCAGGGACCAGGGATCAGTTTGAGATGAAGGAGCAAAATGTAGGGGCCTTCTGCCCTCATCGGCCCGTTCGGGAATGGGCCCTATTTTGTGATACGTTCATTTTCATCCTTCGTTGTGAGCGTGGATCGCTCATACGCGTTTATATGAAAATAG
>JAGGYK010000216.1 GCA_021162585.1 Deltaproteobacteria bacterium | reverse complement strand
CGGACTGGGATGTTGTTTTGTTTTCATCCTTCAGTGTGTCCGACAGGACATGGGGGGCTATATGAAAATAGGCACAAAGCTTTGTAGGGGCCTTTTGCCCTCATCGGCCCGTTCGGGGAACGGGCCCTACTTTGTGATACGTTCATTTCCATCCTTGGTTGTGACCGCCAGGACATGGAGATTTATATAATCAGATATGCTCTTTTTTTATTGTCGCAGTTATGTTGCCATGTTATCCTATGAAAATAACATAACAGGGAGGTAACTACTCAGGTGGATAGGCTGAAGACTTTTAGGTAAAAGACTCATAAAACCCTATAATAGCATAGCCATTCAAGTATCATACTCCTCAGATACGGCTTTTGCCGCCCAGAGGATATCAGTATCCTTCAGCCTAATATCCTTCAGGCCAATAACCTGAGCAGTTACAAAGGGAGTTGATATGCTGCTAGATCGTAAAGATATTAATGAATACATAAAGGGCATAAAAAAACCTATTATTGCGTATATGTGCACATATATGCCAGAGGAGATCATAATTGGATCTTCTTTGCACCCTTTAAGGATTATACCCGGTGATGATGGTCCTGATCGATCAAGCGCCTATCTCCAGGCATATGTATGCCCTGTTGGTAAGGGCATGTTAAACTGGGGATTCAACAACTCATTTAAGAATCTTAGAGGGATTGTGGCACCTCACTCATGCGATACCATACAGAAGTTGTCCGATATCTGGAGAATAAATCATATAACAGAATTTCATCATGACCTGGTGCTGCCAGTGGATATGACCAAAGATTATGCCAGAGGGTATATCGTTTCAATACTAAAGAGGCTTGTAGATTCACTTGGAACAATTGGCAGGCCTGCTACAGAGGACACTCTTCGTGATGCCATATCCTTAATGAACAGGGTAAGGGGTCACCTGCGATCTCTTGACAGGACAAAAATGAGTGCAAGGCAATTCTTTGAAACATGTATATCTGCCATGGTTATGGACAAGGAAGAATTCCTGAAGTCTACTCATGACCTCCCTTTAGTGGCCAATAAAGGCAAGCCTGTAATGGTTGTGGGCAATATGATATACGATATGAATATATTTGATATGTTCGACCACGTAGGCCTAAGAATAGTAAATGATGATATATGTCCAGGTAGCAGATATTTTGAGGCAGATGTGGATGAGGCGCTTCCACCACTTTTAGGCATTGCAAAAAAGATAATGGCCAGACCTATCTGCCCAACCAAACACACTTATCATTACAGGGAAGACTACATTACAGACAAGGCAAAGAAAAGTTCAGCTCGTGGCGTTGTGTTTCTATATCAACAGTTTTGTGAGCCGCACCTGTTTGACTACCCGCACATCAAGGATCGACTGGCAAAAGAGGATATCCCTTCTCTATTTATTGAGATAGAATCTTCAGGGGATATACCCCAGCAGATCTGCACGAGACTCGAAGCATTCTCTGAGATGCTCTCAAGATAAAAGGAGGATTATATGGCTGGAAGGTTACAGAGTGCAAAGAAATTGAAGGAATATATGACAGCCTATTATATAGATGCAAAAAGCGCAGAGGCCAATAATAAAAAGGTGGGGTGGATAACCAGTGGTGGGCCAGTAGAGTTCTTGATTGCTATGGATATAATCCCTGTATACCCTGAGAACCATGGTGCCATGATAGGCGCCACACATCAAGGCGGAATGCTCTGCGAATTTGCTGAAAGGAGAGGATTCAGCAAGGATATATGCTCATATGCCCGCTCAGATATAGGGGGGCTATTATCAGATGATCCATCTAAAAAAGGCCCTGTTGGGGGACTACCAAGGCCTGACATGCTTATCTGCTGTAATAACATATGTGGCACTGTTATGAAGTGGTATGAGACTGTATCCAGGTATTTAGATGTGCCTCTGTATATCATAGATACACCTGTAATCCATACTGGACCAATCCCTGAAGATGTTCTCGACTATGTAGCTGCGCAATTCAAAGGATATATTAAATTCTTAGAAGAGGTCATGAAAAAGCAATTCGATATGGATAGGCTCTTCGAAGTATCAATCATAGCCAATGAAAATGTCCAAATGTGGAACAAGGTGCTTAGAAAATGTGCAAACAGGCCGACTCCAATGACTGCATTTGATGCCTTTACGCATATGGCGCCTATTGTCACTTTAAGAGGTACACAGGGAGTTACAGATTATTATAATGCACTCATGGAAGAACTAGATGAAAGGATCGCACGTAGGGTAGGCGCAATAGACAATGAGCGCTACAGGCTTTTATGGGATAATATACCTGTATGGCATAAGATGAGGGACCTATCTATCTTTTTTGCTGACCATAATGCTGCCCTGGTTGCAGATACCTACACCAATGCATGGGCATCAACCAATATTACAACAGAAGGCGAAAGGGATATATCAAGAGCATATGCAAAGGCATATACGCCCATTTATTTGAATATAGGGATCGACAGAATGCTAGAGGTCATAAAAGGGCTTGCAGATATATTCGATGTAGATGGTCTGGTATTGCATTCCAATCATAGTTGCAAACCCTACTCTATAGGCCAGTATGACATTGCAAGGAGATTCTATGAAGAGAACGGGAAGCCCTCTGTAGTAATAGAAGGTGATATGACTGATGAAAGATCGTGGTCCCAGGCACAGGTTACCACCAGGCTTGAGGCATTCATGGAGATGTTGGAGGCAAAGGTATGACCTTGTTTAAAGAACCGAGAGTTTAGGGTCAAGGGGATATATTCTTTTGCCTGTTATTCCTTCGGTTTAGTATGTGAGCCAGATAGATATTGAAGAAAGTAAGGATCACAGCAGGTATAATCTCCCATTGCAATAAAGCTGCCCACCTACCTTCAAGAAGGGCATCACGTGCTACACCACATAGCAGGGCAACTGCCAGGTTATGAGGGAGAGATCCTAAAAGTGTACCCATAAAATAGTCACGAAAGGTAATAGGTAAAGAGGATGCGCCATAGTTTATAGCTGATGCAGGGACCATGAATGTCCTGGCATACACAATTAATAATAGGGCATTATTATGGACCATGGGATAAATCCTTGAAGGTATCATCCCATTTAGATCCTCTTTCCCCAATAAAGGAATTATACCCATCCTTACCATCATAAATATAGTACATGCAGATACCAATGAACTACTTTGAAGTGTCAAAAAGCCTAACCACGGCCCAAAGATAAGCCCACCTGTGACAGCAAGTGGTGTTGCAGGAACAAAAAAGATAAGGCCAAGGGTGAAACATATAATATATATAAAAATGCCACCCCAACTCATACCCTCTATAACAGTTCTAAAGGCATCCAGCGATATTGACCCATAAAAGTGATGAACAGTGGCGCCTATAATTATAAGGCCAACCACTATTATAAGACCACCTCCAAAACGCAGCTTATAAGACTTTGTTTTCCCTTGCCAGTCCATAAAGGGTATAAAAGGGTCAGGTCTTGACATTTGACATTTTTTTCATTATCTGGCTTAATTATGTGTCATACTCTGAACTGTCAAATGTCAAGACCTGACCCTTTATCAGCTTCTTCGTTAGAATTAATAAGTAATTTTGGTTGAACATTATTGTGATTTACCTCCTTTAAAAACCTCTTCAGTACCGTTTCTTCAGGATCTTTTACCTTCCTTAAAGCCTGAGTAATATCAATCTTTCCGCCAGCAAATGTCTCATGTCCGCCACCTCTTCCTATGCCATGAGAGATCTTACTTGCAAGTACACCAGCCATATATCGTGATCTGGTAGTCCTAAGAGAAAACAGGACGCATCCATTATACTTGCCATAGCATAGACACCATCTAATACCTTCCATCTGTACTAATTCATCAGCAAACTCCCCTAGCATTTCTGGCCATTTTATCACATCTACCTTTGCAACCACAGCATCCCCATATATGACGCTATTTTTCAATACAGAATACAGTTCCCTGAAATAGGCCTCAGGCATCTTAGGATGTTCAATCTTAGAGAGCTTTTTCTGTAATATATATGGAAAGAGGAACACGCAGGCCCTGGTATCTGCATCTGTAGTCTGCCTGCCAAGATCCCTGGTGTCAGATTTGATCCCATAGAAAAGGGCTGTTGCAGCCTTTCGATCCATGGGAAGACCTAGCTGTCTGATGTATTGCGTAATAATGGTAGATGCACTACCCAGATCCTTTCGCACATCTATATACTCAGCCTTTAGAGAAGACTTTCTCAGAGGATGATGATCTATGATTATGGTAGGGCTTACCCCCTTTGGTAATTCGACATTGCCAGTATACGGCTGGCAATCCACCATAGCGATCACAGAATAGTTCCGTGGTGAAATAGCATCGTAGGATACCATATCTATACCTAATAGCTTGACCATACATCGATTTTCAGCCCTGCCTATAATCCCACTGTATCCAATAATTGCAGAAACACCCGCTGCCTTACGAAAGATATACTTTAGCCCAAATGCAGCAGCAATGCCATCTGGATCAGGATTCTCATGGGTAATTATAAGTACCTTGCGTTTTCCTTTAACCAATTCTAATAGTTTCTCTGTTTCTTGCTTTGTTTGAACTTTCATCAACAAACCCCGTATCTGTTCGAAATTCCACTGAATTTTGGACAGACAATGAAAAATGAAGATTGCAAAGTGCAAAATTCAGATTTATAATGCTCTCTGCAGTAAAGTCTAATAAACACGCTAATAACTCTTTTCTTTGGTTTTACATTTTTCAATTTACACTTTGCATTTTGCATTTAATTGCTCAAAATTCCCCAGGATTTTTAGCAATCATCTAATCCCCAATGTATTAATCATATCCAGAGCCCTGGTCATATGTGTACCCCTCCAGTAAATCCTTAAACATTTAGGGCACTTAGAGAATGTATCATGGGTTAAAAATACATATTCAGGGACGTATCCCTTTGCTTCTTCCCGACCTATAGGATATAAGGGCTCGTTGCATATACTGCATCTCGAAAAGGGTTTTGCTTTGCCCTTAAGATCGAGGGCATTTATCACCTGCTTTAACTGAAGATTGATCTTATCATCTCTAATAACCATATAACCATCGGTTAATTCTTTGTTATGTGCCCTGGTAAGGACTACCCTATGCGATGATAACGCATTCTTAACCATATCATCATCCCAAAGGTGCATATACATGGTATCAAACCCCATAAGCCTTAGCCATTTGGCCAGACGTCCTAGATTCTGATCACACAAAAACTTCACCTCTTGGCCTGAATGCATCCTTTATATGGCAAATCCTTCCACTCTCTTCTATTGCTACCACATCAAACCTTACAGGCCTATTATAAGCGCCTCGATTCTTGATATAGACCTGTGAGACCTTTATTATCCGTCTTTGTTTCCACTCAGGGATCCAACCCAAGGGGTTACCAAATCTGGAACTGCTTGCAATCTTCACCTCTACAAAGACCAAAAAATCATGGTCTTTTGCAACAATATCTATCTCGCCTATCCTTGTGTTAAAATTCGACTCAAGGATCTTATACCCATCTTTTTTTAGATGCAAACGGGCAAGCTCTTCGCCTCGCATCCCCTTATTTTTAGTACTCCCTACGAACACACTTAAAACTCCTTCTATGGATCGGCGAGATCCCCTGTCTCCTTATAGCCGCATAATGTCCAGACGTAGGATATCCTTTATGCCTGGCAAAGCCATAACCGGGATAGATCCTATCCATACGGATCATGTATCTATCTCTTGTGACCTTTGCTACAATACTGGCAGCAGATATAGATGGCTCAGTAATATCACCCTTTACAACAGCTATACTATCACATGGCAGATCTGGGATGGCATTGCCATCTATAAGAGCACAAGCTGGTTTGAGGCCAAGCTTAGATACTGCATTTTTCATGGCTACAAGTGTGGCCTGACGTATATTTATCTCATCTATGATCAGTACATCTACTAAAGATATTCCCACATAGATATTGGGAGAATGTATAATAAGTTCATAAAGCCTCTCACGTTTTGCAGGGGCAATCTGCTTGGAATCCTTCATCTGCCTTCTGATTTCAGAGCCAGGTGTTATAATCACTGCTGCTGCTGCTACAGGACCTGCCAAAGGCCCCCTGCCAGCTTCATCTACCCCACAGATAGGCCAGACTCCTTTCTCAAGAAGGGTTTCTTCTATACTCATAATACTTACCTTAATTCTTTAAGCCTTGCAGCCTTTCCTTTTCTTTGTCTCAGGTAATAAAGTTTCGCCCTGCGTACCTTTGTATGGGATATCACATCTATCTTCTCGACAATAGGGGAATGGAGAGGAAATACACGCTCCACCCCTATACCATAAGAGACCTTACGTATGGTTATAGTTTGCCGGTTACCTCCCTTGTGCCTGGCAATAACAGTCCCTTCAAACACCTGGGACCTCCGGCGACCTCCCTCTACAATCTTTATATATACCTTCACCTTATCCCCTATCCTAACCTGGGGGAGGCTGGCTTTCATCTGTCCCTTCTCAAATTGTTCAACTAAATCCATGGGTTACCTCCCTAGTATCCTATCTATTGATATTGCCATAGCAGCACGTACTGAAAGATGATTATAAGGCCCTATCCCCTTTATAGGTTCAAGGGTGGCATCAGCTTCATCCATCACCCTGGGAGCCAGCCCCCATCCTGTACCAAATATCAAAAGTATATCCTCGTCTTTAGACAAAGCCCTTACATCATCCCAACTTAGTGCACCATTACGGTAGCGTGCCGAAGTAGCTATCATAAATGCACCTGTAGCTTTCTTTACTTCGTCTAGACTATGAGCTAATCTTATCACCTCAAAAGCCTTTCTCCTTAAAGGATTATACTCGCTTCCAAATCCCTTAAGCCAATGACCAATAATTCTACCTGCCAGATTTAGCTGGTCTTTATATGGATGAACGATATAGAGCTTCTCTATACCATATGTCAAGCACACTCTTGCAAAATCATGAAGATCCATGTTTGTGATAGCAGTAGTTATCTCTTTCCCATTCTTATCCAAACAAGGCCAATGTACAAGCCCTACTATTACCATAAATTATTTCCTCTATTCTTCTTCTAAAAGATCAATATCGGCTTTGCTAAGGGTCAGCATCTTAAATAAATCAGGTCTGGTCTCTCTTGTCTTTTTGAGGGCCATCTTACGTCTCCACAGGTGTATCTGTTTGTGGTTACCAGATAATAAAACATCAGGTACAGACCTGCCCATAAATTCTTCAGGTCTTGTATACTGTGGATACTCTAACAGACCATTATAATGAGAATCACCTGTAGAAAAAGGATCCCTGCCCAAGACATTAGGGATAAGCCGGGAAACAGCATCTACGATCACCATTGCAGGGATCTCACCCCCTGTAAGCACATAGTCACCAATGGATATCTCTTCGTGTACAAAAAGTTCGCTAACCCTTTCATCAACACCTTCATAATGACCACATATAATGGTTATTACATTCTTTTTACTCAAGCGCAACACATCACTCTGGGTGAGCAACCTTCCCCTGGGGGTAGTAAGAATAACATAGCCAGCTCCGCCTTCTATATCCTTTACTGCCAGCGCTATAGGCTCTGGCTTCAATACCATACCGCCGCCGCCACCATAAGGGCTATCATCTACCACCCTGTGCATGCCTAAACCAAAAGACCTTAAGTCTTTTATCCTAATATCTATAATTCCCTTTTTCCGTGCCTTAAACAAGATGCTGCTATCAAAAAGGCCATCAAACATCTTGGGAAATAAAGTAATAATATTAAAGACCGTCATGTTTAAAGATAAAAGAATCCTTTTTATTCTAAGATGTCATCCAGAGAAGATATATCTACTACTATAATCCTTTTCTCAATAGAGATATCATTGACTACATCAGCTATGGCTGGGATAAGATATTGCTTTTTTCTATCTACTACATAGACATCGTTACTACCGGTCCTGATAATATCCACCAATTCTCCAAGCTCTGTCCCATCTATTTTTACAACCTTCATTCCTATGAGATCACACCAGTAATATTCATCCTCTCCTAGAGGAGGCAACCATTGCCTCTTGATAAACACACCCTCGCCTTTTAGTCTTTCTACCTGTGAGATATTTGTAATACCTTCAAGCCGCACTATATACTTACCTTTTCTTTGCATGCAGGAAAGCACTCGCCTTGGTTTACCAGAAAGACCTATTATTAAATAAGGGTAAGACTTAAATTGTTCAAAGGAATCTCCATAGGGCGCAAGCCAAATTTGACCTTCAAGCCCTCTAGGCCCTTTGATCCTTGCTATCTCGATGAGATCATCTCTCATCTATTCAATAATTTCTAAAACCGACCTCTTTTTAATCTTTGTAGATGCTGCGGTCAGCAAGGTCCGCATAGCACGTGCAGTACGACCTTCTTTCCCAATGACCTTACCTAAATCGGACTTTGCCACCCTAAGCTCTATTACTGATGTGACCTCTCCTTCCACCTCTGTAACCCGAACCTCATCTGGATTATCCACTATCCTCTTAGCAATATACTCTATCAATTCCTTCATCATGACATCACCTCACTTTAACTTCTTTAATTTTAGATAGAAAACCCTTTCTCTTTGATAAGCTTTCTCACTGCAGGAGTTAACTTGCTGCCCTTTGCCACCCATTCCTTTATCCTATCCATCTTTAAATTAATCCCGTCTGGTCTCTTCATTGGGTCATAGTAACCAACGATCTCTAAACATCTACCATCCCGCCTGGATCTGGAGTCTGCCACTACCACTCTATAAAAAGGCTTCTTATTTGTGCCTCTGCGTGATAACCTGATGCTAACGCCCATATGTTTTGTATCCTCCTTATTGATCTCCGCTGAGATGAGACCAAATATATTACAAGATTAGCAGATGTCAAGATAATTATCCTTATTATGAGAATTCTCTATGGGATAAGTGAATGGTTGCCTATAATCTTCTCAAGATAAATACATCCCTCATACATTTACAAAATCCAACTTCAACCTCTTCAGTTCTGAGGCTTTAGGTATTCCACTTTCATCCCAGCCCCTTAGGCGATAATATACAGGTAACATCTCTGAAAGTTTTACTTTAGAGTCAGGCTTACCTGGAAGCTGTTGTACTGTAGTAAATCTCTTTGATAATATATCATCGCTGGCACTAAAGCCTTCTCTTAGATTAAAGCAGCGTTCCAAAGTGTAACCACGGTAGCCAAGGTATAAAAGCTCACCTAGACGAAAACGCATCCCTGTAAGCGCCTCAAATATCTTTGTATGAGGTACCATAGAAAATGGGAGGTGAATGGATAACATATTTGCAGGCAGCCTTAATGTAAGCTCCACGGACTTATAAGATTTTGTTAAGACCTGTGTAATAACATTTTCCAATCTACTGTCTTTTTTTACCTTAAGTGATATAGGCGGAAATGCAGCAAGTCCGGTAATCAGACAACTTCCTATAGAACTTAAGCCCCCCATCAGTGACTGACTAAGTACAGTAAGGCTAGGTTTGCTCCTTGTATCATAAGGATCCCAATGTGTAGGGACTATCCTCTCATATATGACTATATAACCGGCATCCAGGTGGCATCCACCCCTGCTTGCTGTAGCATAACCAAGACCATGACCTACACTGCCTCTAGGCTCATATGCAGCCATCTCAAGACCCTTTACATGAGGGACGAAATCCTCACCCCCATATCTTGCTGCAAGCCTTTTAGTGCCATCTGCCAGTTCATTGCCTATACCTCTCCGATAGGCTATATCATCCAAGACCTGAGATATATTTTCCAGATTCCCAAAGGTAAGCCCATTATCCCATAGCCCCTTTTCATTGAGTTCCATGGCAAAACCTATGGTTGTGCCTGCACTTATAGAATCAAAGCCTAAGAGATCCATCTTATAGTTCCACTCATTTATCTTCTCTATGCTATCAATCTCTAGGTTAGAGCCGAATAATGCCAGTGTCTCGTATTCAGGGCCTTTTACCTCCTTACCATCTACCATAACACGTCTTCCACAACGAATAGGACATGATACACACCCAAAGTTTCTTGTCATATATTTCTCCGCCAGTCTCTCTCCGGAAATTTTGTCTGCGTTCTCAAAACTACCCTTAGAAAAGTCATGGGTTGGAAGGGTATTGCCTGGATTAAGTATGGCTAGAAATGACGCGGTACCATAACGTGGGTATACATCACCTGTAAGTGGATGTTTCTGCAGGTCTTTTGCCCATCTTTTTCTTAACTTAGAAAACAAGACCTCATCATGAACCGGTACCTTTTTAGAACCTCTTGCCACTATAGCCTTTAAATTCTTGGACCCCATAACAGCACCCAGGCCACACCTGCCATGCATCCTCTCCTGAGATACAACAGACGCATAAAGTACCTTGTTCTCTCCTGCTGGGCCAATCACCATCTTACCACCCTTACCCAACTTCTCCTGTGTCTTTTCTGTATCAAGACCCCAAAGGCTTTTAGCATCCTTTATAGAAACATTTCCTGAATCAATCTCTATATATACTGGTTTATCTGAGCCACCACGGATCACAATACCATCAAAGCCTGCCCTTTTAAGGTGAATACCAAAGTTTCCACCACTATTCGAATGTCCTATACCACCTGTAAGAGGGCTCTTAGCCGAGATATTATAACGACTGGAACAAGGGGCGCCTGAGCCTGTAAGTGGAGAAGTCATAACTACAAGGATATTATCGGGGCCCATTGGATCTATCCCTGGTTTAAGGTTATCCCAGAGTATCTTTGTGGAAAGATATTTACCGCCTACAAAGAGCTCTCTATCTCCATCACTCAATGGATATTCACTGGTCTTTTTACTGGAAAGATCTATATCAAGGACCTTGCCCATATATCCTTTGTATCCTGTGGCCATATATCCTCCTCTGTCTTAAAAAATATCGCTTTCAAAAGCTATTAAGTTATATTATATGAAAAACATCTCAAAGAGTAAATTAAATTATATAAAAAGGAGGTTAAGCTTTATGGTATCAATTGAAAGTTCAAAAATTAACGGAATTCTGGAACGGGAAGAGTCGCGCTATGTAGCAGAACGACCAAAATCGCAGGCATTATTTGAGAGAGGGAAGAAGTCTCTCCTTGGGGGCGTCCCCATGACCTGGATGAATGTTTGGCCGGGGGCTTTTCCCATCTTTGTTAAGGAAGGGAAAGGGACCTATCTGACGGATGTGGATGGCCATCGCTATCTTGACCTGTGCCTTGGGGATACTGGATCGATGTTTGGATACTCGCAGACAGCGGTGTTCGAAGCAATAAAGGATCAGTTGCCCAAAGGTATGGCACACATGCTTCCCACGGAGGATTCTATCTGGGTCGGGGAAGAATTAAAGAGACGCTTCAAACTGCCATACTGGCAGATTGCGATGACAGCTACGGATGCCAACAGATTTGCAATCAAGGTGGCCCGCGAGGTGACAAGACGAAAGCTGGTCCTGGTGTATAATGGTTGCTACCATGGCAGTCTGGACGAAACATTGGTTGCTATCTTTGAGGGAATAACCATCAACAATCCTTATAACATGGGACCTCTCTTTGATAGCCCTGAACAAATGACGCGCGTAATCGAATTTAATGACATTGATGCATTAGAGAAGGCATTATCACCTCAAGATATAGCCTGTGTACTAGCAGAGCCAGCAATGACAGATGTAGGAATAATCCTTCCTGATCCAGGTTATCATGCGGCACTGAGGGATCTGACCCGGCGTTTTGGAACCATGCTGATTATTGATGAAACACATTGTCTCTGTGGTGGTCCAGCAGGGCTCACCGGCGAATGGGGTCTTGAGCCGGATATGTTAGTGCTTGGCAAGGCAATTGCGGCAGGATTTCCTGCGGCTGTTTTTGGCTTTAACCAGGAGATTGGCGACAAGCTCAATGCCCGCATACCATGGCAGAATTTCTTCGGCTTTGGAGGAACATTGTCCGGCAACGCAACAGCAGTAGCCGCGATAAAGGCAACACTCGAGCATGTCATAACCCAGTCGAATTATGACAAGATGATTCCCCTTGCTCAGCACCTAGCTGAGGGGATCGGGAAGATAATAAAGGATGCTGACCTCCCATGGTATGTTGCACGCCTCGGCTGCAGGGTAGAATTCCGCTTCCGAGCGACTCCTCCAAAGAATGGTGCAGAGGCCCTCGAAGAGGATGCCAGTAATGAAGTGGATTTATTGGTAGACGGACTGACTGGGCCGCTTGAAAAACTGATTCATATATATCTAGCCAACCGCGGGATCTTGCTCTCACCATATCATGACATGGCATTAATCTCACCCGAAACCACATCTGATGATGTAGACTACTATATCAAGACACTTGCTGAATGCGTAAACGAGTTGATTGCTTAGTCTGATATGGATGGAACTTAACACAACACCTAATTCTTCACCGTGGTCCGCCCGTCGGGTGCCATCTGCAGCAGATGGCACCCGACTCCTTTCCTCCTCGCTCATCACTAATATATCTCCCTTCATCATGGGGACATTTTAGCACGGTAGTTACAGGGGGCATATTAGCTTTGTTAACACAGCTGGTAGGTTAAAGATTGACATAACAGGGGAAAATATCCATGCTAAATAGTCCAGGTATCCAGAAAATTTCAGCAATGTCATCCCAAATGATATTGGGATCATAATAATAAGGATTGACCATGATGCACTCAATCCCTTTAAAAAACCTTGATAAAGTATACTCTTCATCCCATACACTAAAGAAGCATAACTAAATCCATCTAAAAACGCAATAAATACAGCAAACTGCTCTGCTCACGGGACATATTGCATGTAACCATTCAGTGAAGCACAAGATTGCAAGGCACAAAGTGATAACCATAAAATTAGTAAGGCTCTGTAAGCTGCCCATAAATGCAGGGCTAATACTGAGGAGTTTTTTTAAGATAGTGTACTATTCAGGTCTTTACTTTGTGCCTGTCTGCCTTTGTAACTGAATAGTTACTATTGCATTAAAATTCCTTGACTTTAACGATATGTGATAGATATTACACTCGTAAAGATACAAGGATTTATATATGGTCATTATATTAATGAAACCTTTGCATAATACCCATTTTGTTCCGCCTGGGCGGACGAGCGCAGCGAAGCAACCTCTAATGTTTGTAATTAATGGGATTGCTTCGCCTGCCTGTGCCTCGGCAGACAGGTCGTCTGCCACAGATATAGGCGGACTCCTCGCAATGACAGGCAAGCAGTTGTGCAAAGGTCTCTCAATATTTAGACAACTTAGAGTTTTTTTGTACAGATTGATAGACTCTCTTACTAGATGGAGGATATTTATAGGACGCAATCCACAATATTTACCACCAAATTCCATTGTCATCTTTCCATTGCTCCCTAACACCTTTTTTTGCGGCATAGCAGGTATTCTTACGATCAAACAAAAAAACCAAATAAAAGATGGTGACATTATAGAGAAACTCTTCTATCTCTTTGAAAAGATCAAGGCTGGTAATGTAAAAAACCTACTGACTCAATCTATCTACTTAGAAGGATATCTGGGTGGCCGTGATAGCTTAAGGGATATAGAGAAATATATCCTCTACCTAAAGCAATGCCCTTATTTTGAGCATATCTTTTTCCAGCCTAATAAAACTGAACAATTGGACAGTCTTTCAAGGACTATTAATTCCTTTCTCCTCAAGGAAGAGGGATTAATAGAAAAAAACGCAAGTAACTTCTCTACTGAAGAGATGGAATATATTAACAATTCTCTTACACTGCTAAAAGACTCTGCCTGGGCCTTAGAGAGAGACATACTCTCTAATATAGATAAAATCCTGTATTTATCTGGATCAAATAGAAAAGAGGAGATTTCTAAACAGGGCTTTAAAAAATACAAAGAGATTAATTTTTTGTTAAACTCCCTTGACAGGTTAGAAATTAGAGGAAGAGATTCGGCCGGTATCCAGATTACCCTTGATCTCAAAGATAAAAACTCTTTAGGTAAGGTATTAGAAGATCTCAAGAAGGAACACCTATATGATGATTTTCTGAAGAGGCTCAATCCAGGCGACTTGTTAAGTGGCTCTATCCATCTATTTGATAACACCAAAGAAAATGGCAGGCCATCTTTGACGTTTACCTATAAGAAGGCTTCTATTACAGGAGAGTTAGGTGATAATAGTAGCTTTTTAAGGAACGCCATAAGATCGGATCAAATGCTTAAGGCCTTTATCAATAAAGATGCAGGATCTGAACTGTATCTAGCCCATACCAGGTGGGCATCTGTGGGATCCATTAACGAGGAGAATTGCCATCCCATAGATAATTTCACCTTAAATACAGAGATAGATACGTCATCAGATATTCCCTTACCAATAAAGGAATACCCATATTATGGCAGGGGGGCTTGGTCTATCAATGTTGCGCTAAACGGAGATATAGATAATTATACCTCACTCAGGGCATCCATGGAGGCAGAAGGAGGAGACATCATAGATAGCAGTGTAACCACAGACACAAAGATCATCCCTTTACAGATAGAAAGGTATCTTTACGAAGGATATGACCTAAAAGAGGCCTTTCGCTTGGCTGCAACCACCTTTGAAGGATCTCATGCTATTGCTATGCAAAGCAATCTAGAACCCGGAAAGGTATTCCTTGCCCTTAAAGGAAGCGGTCAGTCCTTATATGTTGGCCTGTGTGATGATCAGTATATATTTTCTTCAGAAATTTATGGCCTTGTGGATCTCACCCCTTATTTTATTAAGATGGATGGTGAGAATGAAAGGATCCCCGGGGACCAAAAGACAAAGGGACAAATCTTTATCCTGAGTAGAGATAAAAAAGACACCTCAAAAGGGATTAATGCCTTTTATTATGATGGGTACCCCCTAGAAATTACTGAAGAGAATATACAAAAAGCAGAGATTACAACACGTGATATTGACCGAAAAGACTTCCCCCATTATCTCTTAAAGGAGATATTTGATGCCCCTTCATCTGTAAGAAAGACCCTGAGAGGTAAATATCGTATTTCCCATAATAAAGATGGCAGCCCGAGTGTAACCTTTAATCTGGGAGGTGATATTATCCCTAAAAGATTAAAGGATGCCCTTTTGCAGGGTGAAATCAAGAATATCTCTGTTATAGGACAAGGTACAGCTGCCGTGGCAGGTGCCGCAATTGCTGATGCCCTCTCAAAATATTTAAAGGGGATTCAGATAAGGATAGATACAAAAAAGGCCTCTGACTTAAGCGGCTTCTTTCTTGATGACAATCTAAATAACACCCTTGTGATTGCTGTCACGCAATCTGGTACCACAACAGATACAAACAGGGCGGTAGCTATGGCTAAAGAAAGGGGCGCCTATCTGATTGCAATTGTTAATAGAAGGCAATCTGATATTACCAACAAGACAGATGGTGTATTCTATACAAGTGATGGAAGGGATATAGAGATGTCTGTTGCATCAACAAAGGCATTCTATTCCCAGATTACCGCCGGATATGTCCTGGCCCTTTATATGGCAAAACTGCTTGGCGCCCTTCCTGATGACCGTATAGCAAGGGAATTGACACAACTTGAAAAGGCGCCTGCTCTTATGAGGAGAGTAATCGGAAAGAAGGAATCGATCAGGCAGTCTGCCTGGGATCTTGTGCGGAGAAAGAAATACTGGGCAGTCGTGGGAAGCGGCACGAATAAAGTTGCTTCAGATGAGATCAGGATAAAACTGAGCGAATTATGCTACAAGACGATATCATCGGATATTATCGAGGACAAGAAACACATAGACCTTTCAGCTGAGCCTCTTATCATAGTCCTCTCCACAGGGAGTCCGGAGTTCGTGCTGGAGGATATTGTCAAGGACGTGGAGATATTTAAGGCGCATGCATCAAGTGTGGTGGTCATTGCAGATAAGGGCGAGGCCAGGTTCAACACTATCGCTGATTCTGTAATCACGGTTCCCAAATCATCTTTCCCCATGTCTGTTATCCTCAACACACTTGCAGGGCATATATGGGGTTATTACGCTGCATGCAGCCTTGATGAACTCTCCGGTTTCTTTAAAAATTTCAGGATGCAACTCTCAGGTATTGTTTCAGAGCATGAGAAAAAGGGTTATTCCATATACGAAACCATTGCTGACAAGGATTTTCACAGGGTCGTTAAGGATTTTTCATCAGAGTACAAAAGATGGCGGTCCAGCGGTATTCTTTCAACCTTGAGTGTGGAGACTGCATCAGACATCACGCTGTTGCTCAAGCATGCTGTAGGAAAGCTGCCAATAGAAGACTTTTGGGAAGACTTTGAAGACAGAAGGGTGTCTTCATCACCTATTGATATGTTGGATATCACACTTGGAAAGGCCATAGATGAGCTCTCAAGGCCTATTGATGCCATAAGACATCAGGCAAAGACAGTTACGGTTGGGACGAGCAGAAAAACGGAGGTCCTCAGAGGGGTATTATTTGACCTGTTAAAGAAACTGGGTTTTTCCCTTGAAAATTTGAGCTCAAAAAATGGTCTTTCTTTAAAAAATATACAAAAAGCCGTCTCTGGAATTAATGGCTATACGCTCTACGAAATCAATGGCCTGGATGAAGAAGGAATGCCTTCAGACATATCCACAATATCCATCGTAAAGAGATGTGGAGTTTCCCGTGATATGCGCTCCAGAGTGGAGGGAAAAGCTCCACTTGCAGGGACAAAAAGGACTATTGTGAGGACTGGAGATGTATATGCAGGGGGTGGAAGGGCGGACAATGCGTCCATTGTGATAATCCCTTTGCTTGGGTCTGAGCACATTATAGAGAACCTGCTTCTTGCCCATGTAAAGTTTAATGACAAACTTAGCGTGCCGCAAAAGAAGGGTGTTCTGGGTGATAAGTTCACAGATATCAGAAATCTCATCAATGAGTACAATCTTTCCTGGAATGATGATTGTCTGGAGGCTCTATCCATAAAGTTCCTCCTCGGAGAGGCTGTGGAAACAATTGCTGGAGAGATAAAGGTGGCCCTGGATAAAGGGTAATGCCCCTTTGCGAGATAGAATGTGAAGATTGAAGTTGTCTGTAAGATATGTTTATGATACTCAACCGCAAATCCAAAATTTTGATTGGAGGACAATGACCTATGGGTAAATTATTTGGAACAGACGGTATAAGGGGGGTTGCCAATGTTCATCCGATGACACCTGAAATGGCCTTAAAGATCGGCAGGGCAATTGCCTATATCACAAGGAGAAAAGGACATACCCCGAGAATACTGGTCGGGAAGGACACCAGGCTTTCAGGTTACATGCTTGAAAACGCCCTGGTTTCCGGGATATGTTCCATGGGGGCGGATGCCCTTCTTGTCGGGCCCATAACAACACCAGGGGTGGCTTTTCTGACTGTGAGCATGAGGGCGGATGCAGGCATAGTCATATCAGCATCCCACAATCCCTATCAGGATAATGGGATCAAGATCTTCTCCAGGGATGGATTCAAGCTGCCTGATGAAAAGGAAGACGAGATAGAAGACCTTATATTCTCAGATAATCTCGCAGAACTTCATGCTTCTTTCCATGAGATGGGCAAGGCATACAGGATAGATGATGCCAAGGGGCGCTACATTGTGTTCCTGAAGAATTCTTTCCCGGATGAGTACACGTTAGAAGGCATGAAGATCGTCTTGGACTGTTCAAACGGCGCAACATACAAGGTTGCTCCAGAGGCCTTTTTTGAGCTTGGCGCTGATGTTATCCCTCTTTTCCATGAACCTGATGGAAAAAATATCAATAAGGACTGCGGAAGCCAGCACCCGGAGATCCTTGCCCATGAGGTGGTAAAAAACCGTGCCCATATTGGCTTTGCATTTGATGGGGACGGAGACAGAGTGATTGCGGTGGACGAGAACGGAGATGTCTTGACTGGTGACCAGATAATGGCCATCTGTGCTTACGTAATGAAAAAAAAGGGAGCGCTCAAGAAAAATCTGGTGGTAAGCACGGTAATGAGCAATATAGGGCTAGGCCTTGCCCTGAAGGAATTTGGTGTTAAAACCATAGCAGCCAAGGTTGGTGACAGGTATGTGCTGGAAGAAATGTTGGCAAAAGGGGCAGTTATCGGCGGAGAGGACTCCGGTCATATAATCTTTCTCGATCACCACACCACTGGAGACGGGATCATTTCAGCTCTTCAACTGCTCAGCGCAATGAAGGAGGAGAACAAACCCCTATCCGAACTATCAGGTATAATGAAGGTGTATCCGCAAAGACTTATAAATGTGGAGGTGACTTCCAAGCCTGATATTAGCACAATACCCGAGATCATGAATATTATCAAGGGGGTCGAAAAAAAACTTGGCAATAAGGGAAGAGTCCTTGTGCGCTATTCAGGGACACAGCAGATGTGCCGTGTAATGGTTGAAGGGCCTTCGGAGAAGGATACCGAGGTTTACTGTAACAAGATTGCAGATGTAATTATTGAAAAGATTGGGCAATAAAGCCGGGAATCAGACTTGGGGGCAAAATGCCTTGAGCCTTATGTCTTAGAAACACATAGGAGCACATGCATGAAACACAGGCTCAATGATAAGGTGAGATTGCTGATGGGAAAAGGGGTCGAGATCCCTAATCCATTCAGCATCGATATCGGAGAAGATGTTGATCTTGATAGGATATCCTCAGATGATGTGGTGATTTATACCGGTTGCAAGATCTATGGAAGCAAAACCCTTATCATGCATGGTGCAAAACTGGGTCATGAAGGGCCGGCCACTATACAGGACTGTCAGATTGGCCCGCATGTGGAACTCAAGGGAGGGTTTTTTAAGAAATCAGTATTTCTGGAAAAGGCCAACATGGCCTTTGGCGCGCATGTACGTGATGCCTGCATCCTTGAAGAAGAGGCAGGTGGCGCCCATACTGTTGGCCTTAAGCAGACCATACTTCTCCCCTTTGTCACCTTAGGCAGCCTTATTAATTTCTGTGACTGCCTCATGGCAGGAGGTACCAGCCGCAAGGATCACAGCGAGGTTGGCAGTTCTTATATCCACTTCAACTATACCCCGAACCAGGACAAGGCAACCCCATCCCTGATAGGTGACGTGCCAAGGGGCGTGATGCTGAATCAGAGGCCTATATTCCTCGGGGGCCAGGGAGGGCTGGTAGGTCCGGCGCGTATCGGTTTTGGCACGGTTATAGCCGCCGGTACCATATTCAGGGGTGACTGCCCTGAGGGTGGCAAGCTCATATACCAAGAAGTCTATAGAGATGATATTCGGCCATTCTATCCCGGGGTATATTGGGAAATCCGGAGAAGAATTATAAATAACATCAACTACATTGCAAATCTGATTGCACTTAAACAATGGTATCATTTTGTACGTTCCATGTTCTTAGGGTCTGATCCAATGGGCAAAGGGTTGCTGGAAGGGGCTTTAGAGAAACTGGATATGGCCATTGATGAGAGGATAAAAAGGCTTGCTGCAATTGTGAAAAAGATTCCGGAATCTATCAAAGAGTACAAGAGGATAATGAAATCAGATGCATCTGCTGAACTCATCCACCAAAAAGAAGAGTTGTTTGGCATATGGGAAGAGATAGAAGAATCTCTACATTCCCTGCGCTCTGTCTCAGGGGACAGCGCCTTGAGGGATCCATTCCTTGAGATGATTTCAAAAGAGATACACGATAAGGCAGGGGATTATATCAGTCTTATCCAGGGGCTACATCCAGACTGTCGGGACCAGGGTGTAAGCTGGCTCGATAATATTGTTCATGAAGTAAACAGCAAAATATTTGAGAAACTACCATCATTTGAGCTGGTGTGACTAAACCTCGACAGAAGACAGATGATTAAATCTGGATGCTTGTTCCTTCAAATGGAGGTAAAACGTATTTTTATCCAGGCCCAGAGGCTTTGGGTGTCCGGGTTTTTCAAAAAAGCAGGTCTTCAACCTTCCTGGATGCTGACTGGCTGCTGATATCCTCAATATCAATCCCCTTGGCCTTTATCTTAGATGCGTTTTCCAAAACTCTTTTGCCGGCGACCTTGTCAAGGACATAGATCATATTGCCTCCATCTCTGGAGTAGTTCTGAGAAAAGGAAATGGGCACTGAATCTGAGGGTTTTTCTAAGAGAGAATCTGCAATAGGTTCTGTCTTGCGGTCTCCATTGGCCAAAAGAACAATGGTCTTTGCCTCATAGACGAGCTCAACCCCCATGGAGATAGCATAAAGAGGGCTATGCTCTTTGTCCGGGAAGTGTCCATCTTTAACGGCATTATTAATGGTATTTTCATCAAGCTTGACAAGCAGCATCTTGTTGCCGGCGAAAGGTATTCCGGATTCGTGAAAGGCAATATGCCCCCTTTCGCCTACCCCGACTACATGCAGATCAATGCCCCCGCTGCTATTGATTTTTTCACAATAGGCATCCAGGATCTCTTCTCGAACCCACCTGAGGTAGTCTGATCGGGCATCTTGTTTAATAACAATAGCCTTTCCCTTGTCCTTGCCCTGTTCCTCCCAATCATCAGGGTTTGCCTCGAGTTCAGCTACCAGTTTTTTCTGATCAATTAACGTTCCCCATGGGACATTCGTCACTTTGAAGTTCTTTTTAAGCAGTGAAAAAAGTTTCTGCACCATAAAATAGCTGTAACTTTCAGGATGCAGGGCTCGTTGCTGTGCGTTTTTCCCGGGCAGACCAACATATTCATCCAGATTAAAGCTCTGGATTTTTGAACTGTCAAACTCTCCTGCATTCGCTGCCTTGGCAAGATGTTTATAAAGTCCTGTCGGTGAATTGCCTGTGGCCAAACCCAGAGTATACCTATCCTTCTGGTTGAGTTTGTCTTTCACATCCTCAATTACTATATGAGCGGCAATTTCACTCATATGATCAAAATCTCGACACACGATTACATTGAATGGCATGTGATTTCCCTCCATACATTTTTCTGACAGAATAACTGGGCTTTATTTTTAATCACATCTTTGTTTAGTCTGCAATATTATTATGACTCTGTATAAAGTTAAGAAATACGGCAATGACGCGAGCTGCTCCCGCAACTTACTACTATTCACTGTCTTTCTCATACAAACTGCCATGTCCTGTCAGACACAACAAAGCATGAAAATGAACGTATCACAATGTAGGGCCCGTTCCCTTAAGTGGGCCGATGAGGGCAAAAGGCCCCTACAAAACTTTGTGCCTATTTTCATATAGCCCCCATGTCCTGTCGGAGACACTGAAGGATGAAAACAAAACAACATCCCAGTCCGCTGTCTCCCCCGTCTCAAACTGACCCCTGGCCCCTGATCCCTGACCCCTATTTTCATATAAACCCCATGCTGATAAAGCACCATCATGGGTACACTAAGGCCCGTCCCCTAAACGGGCGGATGGGGAATTATTAAGCCAGTGCATCCTTAAGGTGAGTTCTGTCGATATTTCCACCTGTCATTATAAGCACAACCTTTTTACCTTTAAGCCTTTCCTTTATCTTCAATGCACCAATAATAGATGCAGCACCAGCCCCTTCTGCAAGGTTATGGGTTGTTGCAAGCGCCAGCCTTATACCCTCCATTATCTCATCCTCTGAAAGCAGCGCCACGTCCTGAATATTGTCTTTCATAATCACATAAGGCAGTTGGAATATGCTCCTTGCAGCCAGCCCATCTGCAACGGTATCTGCACTATCCAGAACTACCCACTTGTCCTGCTTCAATGATTCGTGGAATTTAGGTGCATTTTTTGCCTCTACGCCAATAATTGTTACACCTGGGCTGATTGCATGTGCTACTCTTATAAGTGATGCACATCCTGAACCGCCGCCAATAGGGCAGACAACAACATCTACATCAGGGAGATCCTCAAATATCTCTACTGCCATTGTGCCCAGACCATTTAGGATCTCTGGCTCATTACCCTGTTCAACATAATAATATCCAGCACTATCTACCAGTTCCTCACAGTAAAAATGTGCGTCATAAAAATCGAGACCATGCTCAATTAGCTGTGCACCACAGCCCTCAATAATACGGTTTGTCTCAGGGTTGTTATTTTCAGGTACAACCACTGTGCAGGGTATGTTATACCACCCAGCAGCCCATGCCATGGCAAGCCCATAATTTCCTCGGGTAGCTACCAGGATACCTGCCTCTATCTCCTCCTTTGAGATATGCTGAAAGAAATTCAGGGCACCTCTAATCTTGAAAGAACCGGTTGGATGGTGATTCTCGTGTTTGACATAGATTTCTCCACCAATAAGTCTACTCAACTCAGAATAGTAAATCAGATTTGTCCTCTTTATATATTGATATACAGGACCCCTGGCCCTGAGCGCCCCCTGAATATTGACCTTTTTGCCTAGCTCTTCATATTTACGAAACATCTTATTCCCTTCTTTAAAATTTATAACCTGATTTCTTGTGTCTGTATCTCAAGGACTGGATAAAAAAACCTATTAATAGACCAAGGATAATAAATCCCCCCCCAACAAGGGTAAATGCCAGCCTTTCAGATGTCTTAAGCTTTTGGTTCTCTTTTAATATCTTCTCCATTTGCTTATCTCTTACATTTGTGGCTGCAAGCAGCTTATCATGCGCTGTCTTTAGTTCCAGATATGTACTGGATGCCTTTTTTAGGTTTTCATAGTCCTGGGCTGTTTTATCGATCTTTTTACTGAGAGAGCTTATTTCAAACTTAAGCTTCTGGGCCTGCTTTCTAAGACGTTTATTATCCTCACGCAGCTCGCTGATGGTATCTGCCTGCGATTTTACCTTTTCCCTTAATTGAGAGACGATAAGTGCCTTTGGTGTGTCTGATGTAAGGTATCTATTGAGAACCCAACCCACCTTTCCCTTAGGTGTCCTGACCTTTGTCCATTCTCCCTGCTCTTCTACCACCTCTAAAAAATCATTCGTATTTGCCAGACCTATAATCCTGGCATCAGGCCGCGGGCTTGTCCTTACTGAGATGGTTACCCAGTCCCTTACATACAAGCCCTTTGCAAGGGCTGAATTAAAAGGAAATACCAGTAAAATCAACAGCACAAAGCAAAACAATCTCTTATTCATAAACATATCCTTTATTTCTTTATCCTATATTCATTACATTATATACCGATAAGATGCAACCGCATAAGAGTCCAAGATACAGTCGATAGTCGTCAGTCGATAGTCGATAGTCGACTGTTTTTTGGACTATCGACTGTCCTTATAATCTCATCTAATTTTTCTCTGGTCTGGACTTCTATATCATCAAGTGTCTTTTTGTCTCCTGCCTCAAATCTCAAGACAATCACAGGCTGAGTATTGGAAGGCCTTACAAGACCCCAGGTGCTGCCTTCCTCAAAGCGCACCCCATCTATGTCTATACAATTCTTATATATATTC
>JAGGYK010000224.1 GCA_021162585.1 Deltaproteobacteria bacterium | reverse complement strand
GGGGTAGGCTTTGCATCACTGGATAAAAAGATCGAGATTGCCAGAGACGGGGGCAATCCTGTCCCCATGACCATGGAAGGGTGTTTGGTCAGGATGGCAGATACCATAAGCTATATTGGAAGAGACATAGAAGATGCTATTTCACTGGGTATACTATCTAGGAAATCAATACCACATAATGTAAAATCCTTATTAGGAGATACCAACGGTAAGATAGTATATACCTTGGTAGAGGACCTGATCACAAATTCAGGTCCAGATGCAATTGCTTATTCCTCAAGAGTATTTAGTGCCTTAGAAAAGCTAAAGACCTTTAACTATAAAAATATATATCTGAATCCAAAGGTAAAATATGAATCAAAAAAGATCATGACCATTTATGAGCTGGTGTTCAAACGTCTGGTAAGTGATATTAAAACGCTTAATAAGGACTCATATGTGTTTACAGACTTTCTAGATCGTATGAATGATAACTATACAAAGGCTCACAAAGCAGAAGAAATTGCAAGAGATTATATAGCCAGCCTTACTGATTCAAGATTTCTAGCCTTATTCTATCATATGTTTATTCCCAGGATGTTTGGATAACCTCACACTCTACCATCTCACCCTCAGAGATGAAGCCCTTGTCTTTGGGTATTACAATAAGACAGTTGGCCTTTGACATAGACGAGAGTATACCTGAGCCTTGCGGCCCGGTGGGGCTCACAGCAAAACATGGACCATCTTTTTCTAATACACCCCTTATATAGTGACGTCTATCAGGTTTTTTTCTTATAGGGCTCTTTATCCTTGCAACCACCCTGGGTAACAGCAGATTCCTTGCCCCCATCATCTTGAGTATAGCAGGTCTTGCAAACTGATAGAACGAAATCATAGAAGAGACAGGGTTGCCAGGCAATCCAATTGTGGGTATGCCCTGAATATCACCAAATGCAAGGGGTTTCCCAGGCTTCATCTCAACCTGCCAAAACTCCATATGATTTGCCTCCAATGACATGACATCCTTTACAATATCATAATCACCCACAGAAACCCCTCCTGATGTAAGTATTAAATCTGCCCTTTTAGCAGCAAAAAGACACCCTTGCAGGTCCTCTTTGTTGTCCTTTGAGATACCCAGGTATAAGGGTATACCCCCGGAAAGCCTTACCAAGGATATCAATGTATAGGAATTAGATGTCACCATCCTACCTGGTGATAATTCCTCATCTATCTCTATGAGTTCATCACCTGTAGATAGGATCGCAACTATTGGCATTTGGTAACAATAAACACTTAATCTCTGCAGCGAAGCCAATATCCCCACTTGGGCTGGGCCAATATGGTCTCCTCTTGAAAGCACGACGTCTCCTTCCCTGATGTCCTCTCCCTTATAACGAATATTTTCACCTCTTTGCGGAATTTTTAAGACAACAACCTCATCTGGGGACTCAATGGTGTCCTCTCTTTTTACTACAGCATCCAAGCCAGGTGGGATAGGAGCGCCTGTCATAATCCTTACAGCCTCACCACTTTCAACAGACCCTTGTGGAGATAAACCAGCAGGTAGATCATAAACAACCCTTAATCTTGTCTTGGGTGATTTTATATCTCCATGGTGCAGGGCATAGCCATCCATGGCTGAATTGTCCCATGGTGGTATATCCCTATTTGAGACAATATCCTCTGCCAAATATCTGCCAAGGACACTATCAAGGACTACCTTTTCTTTTGGTAGCCTGTCTATGTGAGAAAGTATAATATCTCTTGCCTCCTCTACTGGTATCATAAATAAGCATCCTTAAAAATATTTTATCTTTGAGTCAATCTATTTCAAATGTCCTTATCAAGTCAAGATTTTATGATGCAAAGTCGATAAAGGACACATGGATGATACAGATCCCATATTAGCATTAAAGATAGAGCTAAAAAAGGCTCAGACCCTTGGGGGCTCCATGAGCATCGTGACCACATATAAAGAACATACTGAAAAGATGCTCTCTTCTAAAAGGGATATCGATACAATTGTTAAGTTTAAGGACTATGTAATAGTAGGGATGTTTGGTGTCGGTCCTGATGTTGCTTCTGCCACATTTGTATCTGTTCCAAAGGGAATATCTGTTTATCCTAATGATGGTAAAGACATAGATTCTCTAGTGGCTATTTCTATAGAAAGATTGAGCATGTTGAGAATAGACCCGGAGATTAGATGGGTCTGGAAGGCAATAAAAGATTCCCCTTCATTAGAAGAAAAAGAGAGCCCAGAGGCCAGATTTGTATATAAACCCTTTTATCAATTCTACGCATTCCTTGCATCCCACCCTCAAGACCTGGGGCAATTCTTATCTAGAATGGGTGGAAAGGAGCAGATGTTTGTAGAGGACTATTTGCCATATGGGTTAATCTCTACCCTTAAAAAATATAAACCCGATACAAATAAACTGTCCTGTAATTTTATCGAGAAGTGGGAATATCAAGATAAAATACAAAAAAAGATCATCAATGGTATAGAAACCCTCAGGCGTTTCAGGAATATAGAGCATCTATTCACACTGCCCTCTATATCAAGACAGATTATAGATATAGCAAGAGACCCTCTGCTTTGCGCATCCAAGATGGCTCAAGTTATCGAGAAAGACCCTGTCCTTACATCCAGGATCTTAAAGGTAGTAAACTCAGCCTTCTACGGCTTTCATCGCAAGGTAAACTCAATAGAACATGCAATAGTTATTCTTGGCAATGATGAAGTAATGAACCTGGCCTTTTCCATTGCCATATATCGCATCATGAAAAACATATCGCCCAAAGAGGCCCAGATGCTTTGGGAACATTCCTTAATGGTTGCCCACCTTTCCCAATGGATAGGACATATTATAGGCTGCAAGGAAAAGGATTTATTATACACTACAGGCCTGCTCCATGATTTAGGCAAGATAGTCTTCTTCCAACAGGGAGAACCAACAGGGACCGTAGATAGGACATCTTCATTAGATGACCTTGCCTTAGAGGAGAAGGAAGCTGGGCTATCACATGCAGAGATGGGGGCGTATATTGTGGACAGGTGGAATCTCCCTGAAGATATCGTAAATGGACTTATGACCCATCATGTACCACATAGATCTACCCATATGTCACTATCTATTGCTATTCATTTGGCGGATATTATAGCCCACAATGGAGGCATTGATATAGACAATATAAACAGTGGAGCTATGAGGTATATGGAAGGAAAAGAAATAAATCTCATCTCTAATGATACAATAAGTAAAGCATATGAGGATATAAAAGTAAGGATAAAAATTATCTTAGAAAATTAGACTATGGATCAAGACATTATAACATTGTTTAAAGAACGCATACTGTCACTAGAGGAGAGCTATGTACACAAGATAGCAGAACTATCCTTGTTAAAAGAGCTAGGAGATGCACTAAAAAGTACAAGCTTATCCCAGTGGGATGAATTATTTTTCAAACAACTTGGTATCATCAAAAAACACACAGGTATCCGTAGTGTATCCATAATGTTACTAGATGAGGCAACACAACTTTTATATGTAGTTGGAGCATCAAGAATGCAAGATCCTTCTGGAGACCCCCCTGTAAAATTTAAGAAAGATGAGGGTGTGGCTGGAAAGGCTTTTAGTACTTCCAAGACCTTATATATACCAGATGTGACGAAGAATCCTATGTTCTTAGATAAAGGAACCGAACAAAAAGGATCCCTTGCATGTGCCCCTATTATATCAGAAGGCCGTCCAATTGGTGTCTTGAATTTTAGAGACAATATCCCTTACTCATTTGGCCCTAATGAGTTGCGATTTTTTGAACTTATAGCAGATCAACTCTCTATTACGGCATCGCTGGTGCGTACGTATCAGGATTTGGTCAACTTGGAAAAAAAAAGGATAAACTTGAGCAGATATTTTTCCAGGGGGCTCGCAGAGCATCTGTTAGCAGATGAGCGCATGACCCGGCTTGGAGGTGAAAAGAAATTAGTCACTACTGTGTTTATTGACATAGCCAATTTTACACCAATGGTCGAAGGTAATCCAGTAGAGGGTGTAGTAAGTGTATTAAACTCCTTCTTTGAAGCCGTAGTACCTATAATATTTAAACATGGAGGCATGCTGGATAAATTCTTGGGTGACGGCATAATGGCTATATTTGGTATACCAGATGCAAGTGATGATGATCCTGTGAATGCTATTCAGTGCACTGTAGATGTCCAAAAGGCGGTGCATCGTATGAAG
>JAGGYK010000201.1 GCA_021162585.1 Deltaproteobacteria bacterium | reverse complement strand
TTGTATGGCATTAACTGGTAAGAAGTTGTATAATATTTCATTGTATCCAATAGATGATAGGCATAGTAACAACCACACTATTAAATTAATTAGGGGGATTATATGGATTTTGCTTTGAGTGAAGAGCACAAGATGGTTCAGGACATGGCCAAAAAGTTTGCAGATCAAGAGATTAAACCTATTGCCGCTGAATTAGATGCGAGTCATCAGCATTCGGACGAAATACTGAAGAAGATGGGCGAGCAGGGATTTATGGGGGTAGCCATACCATCCGGGTATGGTGGTGCAGATATGGATTATGTTGCATACGCGCTTATCCTTACAGAGATATCAAGGGCATGTGCCGGTACAGGCGTAATTATGTCAGTAAACAACTCCCTTTATGGGTTTCCTGTCTTGAAATTTGGTTCCGAAGAACAAAAACAAGAGTTTCTAACCCCAGTTGCATCTGGACAGGCTCATGGGTGTTATGGACTTACAGAGGCAAATGCAGGGTCTGATCCGGCCGGGATGAAGGCCACTGCTGTATCGGATGGAGACGCATGGGTTATAAATGGTGAGAAGAAGTTCATTACAAACGGTAATATTGCAAAATATGCCATACTTGCTGCAGTAACTGATAAAGAAAAGGGATATCGGGGCATTTCTCAGTTTGTAGTTGATCTTGAAGCCACTGAAGGTTTTTCTGTGGGCAAGGTTGAAGATAAGTTGGGGATTAAGGCATCTGGTACTGCAGAGATGGTGTTTGAAGATGCCAGGGTTCCGAAGGATGCTATATTAGGTGATCCAGGCTCAGGATTCAGACAGATGCTTACTACCCTGGATTCTGGTCGTATAGGTATTGCAGCTCAGGCATTGGGTATAGCTAAGGCCTGCTTAGAGGAGGCCCTGGAATATGTCAAGGTTAGGGTGCAGTTTGGAAGAACGCTGGACAGTTTCCAGGCCATACAGTTTAAGCTTGCTGATATGGCAACACGCATAGATGCATCAGAGATGCTTATTTTAAAGGCAGCATGGCTTGAGAGTAATGATTTACCATTTGAAAAGGAGGCAGCCCAGGCCAAGATGTTTGCATCAGATGTTGCAATGGATGCGTCTGTAGAAGGGGTCCAAATACTTGGTGGATATGGATATATAAGCGAGTATCCTATGGAAAGGCATATGAGGGATGCAAAGATCACCCAGATATATGAGGGTACAAACGAGATAATGAGGATAGTGATAGCAAGAAACATACTTGGTAAGAGAAAGTAAGATATCAATTCGTTCGCAATGACAATTTTGTAAAGTAACTGATTGAACGCAACTTGGTCTTAGATCAGCAGCTTGACTTTTTACGAATTCATCATATTTAAATTTGCGAAACTTTAGAATTACTAACCCCTTGAAAATACATCACTTTCTTGTCGCAGAAATGGAATTCCTACAAGTGGAAAAGTATTTCCACTTCTCTTATTTCCATCACTCTTTCTGTGGTGTCTTTGGTTGTATAGTTACTCGATATCATGGGGAGAGTTCTACCTTGAACCCATTTGGTTTATTGGCATGGATGTTGCTTTGGCTGCAGAATAGTGTAAAAGGCCTGGCATTACCTCAGGATGTGAATTGAATATATAGGAAATTGTAGGTATAATCAAGTTAAATACACCTAGAAACGACTGGAAAATTTGGTATAAGTAAAGCTGATTTTTGGTTTAAGTTTAGGTAAATAATATCCGAATTGTTAATTGCGCAATGTTGTATAATAATATAAGCTGGTTATATTGGTTCATATCGAGTGAGGAGTTCACCCGATATGGCGGAGCTATGTTGAAATATCACTTTAGGAACGATATATTAATGAGACCTTTGCATAATACGCAATGACTGGTGCAAAGATCTCAAAGGGAGGCTTTTTTGTGAATAATAAAAACCATTGCAGAAAAAAGGTGTATTTGTGTTTGATGATAGTTGGGATTCTTCTTTTTGGAACATCAGCTCTTAGCGCAGATAAAGGCCAGAAGGATGATCCTTATCTAATTGGGCCAGAAGACATCCTGGAGATATCTGTCTGGAAGGATCCTGACCTGACCAGACAGGTTGTTGTAAGGCCAGATGGGAAGGTATCCTTTCCCCTTATAGGGGAGGTTGAGGCTGGGGGCCATAGTGTTGTGTGGTTGGAGAAAGAAGTTAAAAAGCGCATCAATGAATATATACCAGATGCCGTAGTTACTGTGATGGTAACGCAGATAAACAGCATGAAGATCTATGTAGTGGGGAAGGTTGCCAGACCAGGTGAGTACAGGATCGGTAAAAAGATCAATGTCATGCAGGCTCTGGCCCTGGCAGGTGGCCTGACTCCCTTTGCCGATGGGGATGACATCGTGATTCTGAGGTATGATAACGAAAAACAGATAAAAATCCCTTTTAATTATGATAAGGTAAAAAAAGGTAAGAAGGTCGAGCAGAATATATGGCTGAAAGACGGCGACGTTATTGTAGTTCGTTGATGAGCATGAAATTTGAACCTAGAACACAGAACCCAGAACTGTTTTTAACTTTGAGCCCTGAACCTAGAACCTAGAACATTTTTTAACATAGGACATAGAACCTAAAACTTTGAACTTTAAACCCATCACATCCTGCTTTTTCAAGCGCAAATTACATCTTTTGGCATTTCTCGTCCTGATTATCCTTTTAGGAGAGACCAGCGTTTTTTCAGGTGAGATTAAGGTAAGGCCTGCATTTTCTGTAAGAGGGACATATGATGATAACATAAATTTTACTCAAAGAAATAAGATTGATGATTATATTACAACAATTATCCCCTCTCTGGACCTTACTAGAGTTTCAGAAAAGAGTCGCATGGAAATAGGCGGTTCTGTTAATGTAAAAAGATATTCTAAGAAGCAGCGTTTTAACAAGACTAATCAGCACTATAATTTAGCATTTGATTATATTCCTTCACCATTATTCACTATAAATGCTGATGGCTCTTTTACTCTGGATACCACTACTGAAAGCGAGCTCGAAGAGACAGGTTTGCGCTACGAACATACAGTAGATAGGAAGGCCTACAGGTTTCAACCGGGTTTTGCCTGGAGTCTGTCCGAGGTTGACAGCCTCAGCCTTAATGCTGGCTACTCCAGGGTCGAATACGATGAGCCGTTTTATCTTGGTTATGACAACTATTCTGATTATGACAGCTATAATGGGGCATTGAGCTGGAGTCATGCACTATCGAAGGATGTAGCAACCTTTTTTGTCAATGGCGGATACAGCATGACTAGTTATGAAAGAGACTTTTATAAAGAGGCTTTTTATAAAGAAATTTCTAATGAGACAAAGACTGATAAGACAGGAAGCTATAGCCTGTATTCAGGCTTTAATTTTTCATTTAGCCCGAAATGGAGCTTAAACTTATGGGCCGGCGCTCGCCGAACAATTTCAGATTATTATCAGATAAAGCCAGACAAAACCAAGAAAGAGTGGACCGATAGAAACTGGGGTGGCATAGGCAATATCTCTATCAGGCGATCTTTTGAAAGGGGATATATATCAGCCGAATTAAGTAAAGATATTATCCCCTCAGGAAGAGGCGAAACGCTTGAGAGAGACCTGGCCGGGATTAGGATTAATTATGGCTTCACCAAGCGTTTAAATGGGGCATTATCAGGTTCCTGGAGTTCCTCCGAATCAGAAAGAGATCATGGTACTATAGATGAGGATTACTATTCATTCACATCGTCTCTCACGTATCAAGTCTTGGATAAGACTACTGCTGAATTATCATATTCCCGCTATCAGTCGAAAGATCATAGTGATTTCTCCAAGGCAAGAAGGGATGTTGTCTTCATACAGATTACAACCCACTTAGAAAAACTTTTATAAAGTTCAAAGGTAGAACCCAAAACCCAACACTTCTTTTACTATTCACTAAAAAGAGAACCTTGAACTTTGAACATAGAACTTCCTTTTTTAACATAGAACATAGGATGTTATTCACTGTTCACTAAAAAATTCTTATAGAAAATATTCATAGCTGCCGTATAATAGTTTTATGATAGATATTAAAACACCAAACATAAGTGACTATATTAGCCTTGTAAGAAGGCGTAAGCATTATATAATTATTCCCTTTCTTGCTGTTGTTATCGGTGCAGCCATAGTTGCCTATATACTCCCCCCCATATATAAGTCGAGCTGTACAATCCTGGTGGAAGGCCAGCAGATCCCATCAGAGTTTGTCCGTTCCACAGTGACCACAATTGTTGAAGAGGCCATACAGACTATCACCCAGCAGGTCATGAGCCGCACCAAACTCTTAGAGATCATTGATCGCTTCGATCTATATGCGGATAAACGTGACAAGAAAACTACAGAAGAGATTATCGAGATAATGCGGGGTGATATAAATCTTAAAACAATCAGCGCAAATGTGAGGAGCAGATCGTCCAGGGGAACCGTAGCGTTTAGTCTTTCATATGAAGGCAAAAATCCTGGCAAGGTTCAGAAGGTGACCAATGAACTGGCTTCCCTCTATTTAGAACAAAATTTGAAGTCCAGGGAGGAAAAGGCCAAGACCACCTCTGCCTTTATTGAGTCTGAACTCAAGGATCTAGGCGAACATATCAATCAGTTAGAAGACAAGATTGCAGATTTCAAATCCCGGCATATGCAAGCCTTACCAGAGATGGCCCAAGTTAATTTTCAGATGGTTCAGCGTCTCGAGCAGAATCTCTCTAATATTGATCAACAGATCCAGGGTATCAAAGAGAGAAAGGTGTACTTAAAGACTCAGTTGGCAAGCATTGATCCTGGTCTGCCAGGTGTTAAAACATCAGAAGGATCATATTCCGATGCTGAACAACGTCTGGAATATTTAAATACCGAGTACACCTCCCTTAAGGCATCCCTGTCAGAGAAGCACCCAGATGTTATTAAGATAAAGAAGGAGATTGAGGCCTTGGGAAAAGAGGTCAGTCTTAAGAAGAAGGTAGAGATAAAGCAGGATCAATTGGAAAAGATGAAGGCGGATCTGGCATCGAAAGAGGTTACACTATCTCCCAAGCATCCTGATATTGTAAAATTAAAAAGGTCAATAGAGATATTAGAAAAAGAGATTGGTTCCATGTCAAAGAAAGGGCCTGGCTCAGAAGAAACAGCAGAAAAACCCACAAACCCTACCTATATTAGCCTTCAGACCCAAATCACCACAGCAGAGATGGATTTAGAAAACTTAATAAAGGCAAGGGCTAAGGCAAAGGCCAGTTTGAATAATTATCTTAAACGCCTTGAATTGGCACCTCAAATCGAGAAGGAATATCGATTGCTGACCAGGGATTATGAAAATGCCAGAGACCGATACCAGAAGACCTTGAACAAACTCATGGAGGCAAAGACAGCAGAGGCAATGGAAAAGTCTCAAAAGGGGCAGAAGTTTACCATTATTGACCCTGCCATATATCCGGAGAAGCCTTACAAGCCCAATAGGATGGCAATTGCCCTGATTGGTCTTATCCTTGGATTAGGAGCCGGCGTCGGTTCTGCATCGCTGAGGGAATTCTTCGATGATTCTATAAGGTCGGAGAGAGAGCTTATAGAATTGGCCAACAAACCTGTGCTGGCAGTGATACCATATATTGAGACAGATTTAGATGTAACCAAGAAGAGACATATAATCATAATAGCCCTTACAGCCCTTGCAGTATGTCTTGGTCTCTCTATTCTGGCTATACACCTGTTTTATACACCCTTAGATATTCTCTGGTTTAAGGTCTTGAGGAAGGTAGGCTAGAGTTATGGAGATATGGTATATGAACGATGTAGGGGCCTTTTGCCCTCATCGGACCGTTTGGGGGAACGGGCCCTACAATCTTCTAGGAGTGATATATAACTATGAAAGACATATCTAAGGCCTTAGAAAAGGCGCAAAAAGAACAACTGGAGAATCAGGATAAGAGTCAGATTCCAGTTAAAGATCCACCTGTACAGCAGACCGGTCCGATTAAGCCCCAAAGCCGAGAGCATGAGCCAGGTGTAGAACCAGCTCCACCTAAAGGTAAAGGGTCGAATCGTCAAGGAAGTAAGGTCATTAAGGTCAGAGAGGATATATTAAGAGATAACAGGTTGATGTCCTATTTTGGCAGCAATTTTATCTCGGATCAGTATAAGATCATCAAGACAAAAATCTTAGAGCAGACCAAAGATAGTGGCCTAAATACCATCTTAGTCACCAGCGCCTTTAAGGGCGAGGGAAAGAGTCTTACATCTGCCAACCTGGCTATCAGTCTGGCCAAGGAGGTGGTGTATACAGTCTTACTGGTAGATGCTGATTTAAGAAATCCTTCCCTGCATTATCTATTTGGCATCAGTCCTCAGGCAGGTTTGTCTGACTATCTCCTCCATGATACTCCCCTTCCAGAGCTTTTTATAAGACCAGGGATTAATAAACTCCTGTTTTTGCCAGGACATACAAGTATAGAGAACTCATCTGAGGTGGTAAGCGCACCTAAGATGGAGCGCTTAGTCAAGGAGTTGAAGGAAAGATATCCTGATCGTTATGTAATATTTGATTCTACTCCCGTGATCGAGAGCGCTGATTCATTGATCTTATCCAAATATGTAGATGGGGTTGTTTTGGTTGTTGAAGCCGGGAAGACACAAAAATCCGAGATCAAAAAAGCCCTTAAACTCCTTGAAAAACGAAATATTATTGGCCTTGTGCTAAACAAGGGTGAAATACCTGAGAAGAGATATTATAGATACTACTAATATGGTTTTGGGTTTTGAGTGTTGGGTTTGGGGTCTACATTAAATGCCTCTAAGTTAAAAACAGTTCTAAGTTCAGAGTTCAAGGTTTTATTTTCAGTGAATAGTGAATAGTGATGAACTCGTAAAAAGTCACTGAATATGTCATTGCGAGGAGTGGAACGACCTGTCTGCCGAGGCACAGGCAGACGAAGCAATCTCAGACCACTTAAGGTATGTTCCCCGAACATACCTGCAAAGGTAATCGAGAGGCAAAAGGATTAAGAAATGAATTTCTGGAGTAATAAAAATATTCTCATTACCGGAGGCGCTGGCTTTCTGGGGTCTTTTGTGGTTGAGAAGCTGGCACAAAAGAGACCCAGGAATATTTTTGTGCCTCGTAGCAAGGAATATAATCTCACCAACAATAATGATGTAATAAAATTATACAAAGACACCAGGCCAGACATTGTTATTCATCTCGCTGCCGGTGTTGGCGGGATAGGATACAATCAAGAAAATCCTGCAACCCTGTTTTATGACAATCTCATGATGGGCGTCCAGATGATGGAACAGGGGAGGTTAGCCCGGGTTAAAAAATTCGTGGCCCTTGGGACCATCTGCGCATATCCCAAATTTACCACTGTTCCCTTTAAAGAAGACGATTTATGGAACGGCTATCCTGAAGAAACCAACGCCCCTTATGGTCTTGCAAAAAAGATGATGCTCGTGCAGTCCCAGGCCTACAGGCAGCAATATGGTTTTAACTCAATATTCCTTTTACCTGTAAATCTATATGGCCCGAAAGACAATTTCAGCCCTGAATCCTCCCATGTAATTCCGGCCCTTATTAAAAAGTGTGTTGATGCAATTGAAAATAATGAAAAGGAGATCGTGGTATGGGGCAGTGGTAAGGCCACCCGTGAATTTCTATATGTAGAAGATTCTGCCGAGGCCATCCTTATGGCAACAGAGAAATACAACAAAAGTGAGCCTGTTAACATCGGGGCAGGCTTTGAGATATCCATTAAAGACCTTGTGAATTTGATAGTTAAATTAACAGGTTTTAAGGGTCATATAGTATGGGATAGGACCAAACCCGATGGTCAACCACGAAGGATGCTGGATACAACAAGGGCATTTGAAGAATTTGGATTTAAGGCCAGAACAAGACTTGAAGATGGCCTAAAAAAGACAATCGAGTGGTATAGAGATCAAAGTCATTAATTTTGTTCAATACCTCTTTAATCTTGATGAACTCGCAAAAAGTCACAAACATCCCTCTCCCTTGATGGGAGAGGGCCGGGCCTGCCCTGGCGCGAATCGATTCGAGTATAGCGTAATGTATCGAATTAGCTCTATATGATCTTTAATGCATGCAAGCATCAATGCCAGGCCTGGGCCAGGGGTGGGGGTGAAAACAACGATATTTCAAGCAGTTATATCCCCCTCCCCTTTGTCCCCTCCCACCAGGGGAGGGGAAATCCGACTTTTTACGAGACCGTCAATCTTTAGCCTGGATTATTCTTTTTTAAGAAGGAGTAGAAATGAAAAAAGCACTAATCACTGGTATTACTGGTCAGGATGGTTCCTACCTGGCTGAATTTTTACTTGACAAGGGTTATGAAGTTCATGGAATCATCCGCAGGGCATCGACCTTTAATACAGACAGAATCGATCACCTCTATCAGGACCCTCATACCCCAGGTAATAGGCTTTTCCTTCATTATGGCAATCTATGTGACAGTTCCGTTCTAAGAAAGGTGGTTGAAGAGGTAAAGCCGAATGAAGTCTATAACCTTGGAGCTCAGTCTCATGTGCGCGTCTCCTTTGATGAGCCTGAATATACAACTGATACAATAGTTATGGGGACAATCCGCCTACTTGAAGCCGTGAGGGATTGCTGCAATCAAAGTGGCAATAATGTGCGTTTTTATCAGGCATCCTCATCAGAGATGTATGGAAAGGCTCTAGAGATTCCCCAAACTGAAAAGACCCCCTTTTATCCAAGAAGCCCATATGGAGCCGCAAAGGTTTGTGCATTCTGGCAGACTGTGAACTACAGGGAGGCATATGGTCTTTTTGCCTGTAATGGTATTTTGTTCAATCATGAATCACCTCGCCGGGGAGAGACCTTTGTTACCAGAAAGATCACCCGAGCAGCCACTCGGATTAAGCTTGGGCTTCAGGACAAGCTCTATCTTGGAAATCTTGATGCAAAAAGGGACTGGGGCTTTGCAGGCGATTATGTTGAGGCCATGTGGCTGATGCTTCAGGCAGACAAACCAAATGATTATGTGATCGCTACAGGTAAGACCCACTCTGTCAAAGAATTTACAGAGAATGTCTTTCAGAAGTTGGAGCTCGATTATGAGAAATATGTAGAAATAGATCCCAGATATTTCAGACCTACCGAAGTAGAGCTTTTGCTCGGCGATCCCACCAGGGCAAAGGAAAAATTGGGGTGGGAGCCAAAGGTTGATTTCGATCAGCTAATCGATATGATGGTTGAGTCGGATATGGAACTGGCGCAAAAGGAAAAGACCCTGAAGGATGCCGGCCACAAAAATCCAATGGGAAGGATTTTATAAACCTTGAGTAATCTTGAAGAAATCGCGAGGCAAAAGAATAAAAAATGAATTTCTGGAATAATAAAAATATTCTCGTCACAGGCGGAGCTGGTTTCCTGGGGTCTGTTGTGGTTGAAAAACTTACGCAAAAGAAACCAAAGAATATCTTTGTCCCCCGTAGCAAAGAATACAATCTCACCAACAATAATGATGTAATAAAATTGTATAAAGACACCGGGCCGGACATTGTTATTCATCTCGCTGCCGGTGTTGGCGGGATAGGATACAATCAAGAAAATCCTGCAACCCTGTTTTATGACAATCTCATGATGGGCGTCCAGATGATGGAACAGGGGAGGTTGGCGCAGGTGGAAAAATTCGTGGCCCTCGGGACCATCTGCGCATATCCCAAATTTACCACTGTTCCTTTTAAAGAAGAAAATTTATGGAACGGCTATCCTGAAGAAACCAACGCCCCTTATGGCCTTGCAAAAAAGATGATGCTCGTGCAGTCTCAGGCCTACAGGCAGCAATATGGCTTTAACTCAATATTTCTTTTACCTGTAAATCTTTATGGCCCGAAAGACAATTTCAGCCCTGAATCCTCTCATGTAATTCCGGCACTAATCAAAAAATGTGTTGATGCGATACAGGATAATGAAAAAGAAATAGTGGTGTGGGGAACAGGAAAGGCCACCCGTGAATTTCTATATGTAGAAGATTGTGCCGGGGCCATCCTTATGGCAACAGAGAAATACAATAAAAGTGAGCCTGTCAACATCGGGGCAGGCCTTGAAATATCCATCAAAGACCTTGTGGAGCTGATTGTTAAATTTACAGGGTTTAACGGCCGTGTTATATGGGATAGCACAAGGCCCGATGGCCAACCGCGAAGGATGCTGGACACAACAAGGGCATTTAAAAAATTTGGGTTTAAGGCCGCCACAAAATTCGAAGACGGCCTTAAAAACACAATTGAATGGTATAAAAAAAGCAGACACTATCCCAATAATTCCCTCCTTGAGGGGGGCAGGGGGATGTTACCCTTTCCACACAGGAATCCACCTGTCTGCATCTCGGATAAGAGATATTTTATCTACCCATGTTGTATGACGTACACAGACAATTCCCACGCGCAGGAGGCATAGGCAGGCCTGTCATTGCGAGGAGGCCTTTAGGCCGCGACGTGGCAATCCCATTAGTTGCAGGCACTTAACGATTGCTTCACTAAAGCTCGAAATGACAATATGGGTATTGTGCAAGGCTCTTGCAAAGATTCTTTTATCTCAGTCTTTTATTTAAGTGGCGAAGCGTTTTTTGTATATAATCCGTATAATCCTATTGATTTTTTGCCACTGATCACCTTAACTTAATATAGAAAAGAGAGAGAAAAAAAGGAGGTTTTATCTATGTTAACTGAATATATTGATGAAGCCATGAAAAGGGCAAGATATGAAATAATAGATGATGAAGAACCCTACTATGGAGAAGTTCCTGAACTTAGAGGTGTGTGGGCTACAGGGAAGACTCTTGAGGAGTGCAGGGAAGCCCTTAAGGAGGTTATAGAAGGGTGGCTCATTGTAAGCATAAAGAAGGGACTTACCATTCCGGAACTCGGGGATTTAGCAGTAAAAGATGTTAAGGTAGCTGAAATATAGATGCCCGGATTGAGCCCTGTATCTTTTAATGAACTTGTAAAGAGGCTCCGGGAATTCGGATTTGAAGGCCCTTATGGTGGTGGTAAACATTTGTATATGACAAAAGAGGATTTAAGACTCACTGTGCCAAATCCTCATAGAAAAGAAATAGGTGTAGATCTATTGATGAGAATATTGAGACAGGCAGGTATTACAAAAGAAAAATGGTTAAAAGGAAACTAGGACAACGCCCATTACGAAAAGTTCAACTCTTACTCTGTTTCTAGCAAACTTTCCTACCCTAAAAAGAAACACACTATAGTAGAACCCAACGTTCAAAACCCAAAACTATGATTTAATCTTGAGTAAATAGTGTCTGCCTGTCATTGCGAGGAGGCCTTTAGGCCGACGTGGCAATCCCATTGGTTGCAGGCACTTTGAGATTTTTCGCTTCGCTCGAAATGACAATATGGGTATTATGCAAAGCTCTCAAAAAATCAGTTGAATCTAGTGGTAATCGTGAAGCCGATTTTTTTAATCTTTGTTTAACTCAAAACCCAACACCCAAAACTTCTTTTATTGTTTACTATTCACTGAAAGCCTAACCTGGAACTTTTTTTAACTTAGAACTTTGAACATAGAACATTAAACCTAAAAACATGCCAAAAAAATTAAAATCAGCAGGCGCTATTTCAGCAGCAGTTTTATCTACAATAATAATTCTTTTTTCATTCCAAATCTATTACAGCACCTCTAGATATTATGGTGAAGAAAACCCACAGTCCCCTGTATCCATCAGGGAATTTCCATATCCATACAAGGCTGCGCTCACTATATGCAGTGATATTGATGCCACTGATTCGTTAAAAGAATTTTTAACAATACAAGAGTTTTTAAACACACGTAATCTTACTGTTATGGGCAAAGGCCTTGGCCTGGAGATAGGCAACTCCTTTTTCCCAACCCGCAAAGATGAGCTGAAATTTTCTTTAATGTCTAAGAACCCCCATGACCAGGAAGTAATTATTGATTTGATAAAACTTGGCTACATCGACTTTATCCATTCTTTCAATACAGCCAGAGATCGCCAGGAAATAAAAGGCATTCTGAATATACTCTCAGAAAACAACTGTAAGATCGATGTCTGGGTTAATCATGCCAAGGCCCTTAGTGACGTAGGGCCTTATGAGTGGTGTCTGGGAGATAACCCGGATTCCAACATGTATCATACAGACATCTCAAAACAAGACCTGGGCTACACATTTGTATGGGTAGATGATGTATCAGGCATCCTTGGTCAAGGCCGCCCTTTATCTGTATTATCTTTTTTCGATGCCTTTGACGCCTCCCACCCATTCCAGTCATTAGGCACAAATGTATTCAAGGAAGTCGCAAAGTATACCCTGGCCATTTTGGGAAACGATAGATATGCAATGCGAAAATATAATGACCTTACCACAATAGATCGTCTTGATGACGGACAACACGTATTCAAATTTATGAGAAGCAGCGTTGCCTATTATGGAATCGGCCCTGCCGCCAACTCTGATGGCCTGGCAGATCTATTGACCAGGCCTATATTACAAAAGCTCATCGACGTGGGCGGGTATGTGATAATATACACCCATCTTGGCAAAAACAAAGGATTTCCATATATCTCGCCAGACACCCAACAGGCATTGAGGTTACTTGCAAAAGAATATCGTGACGGAGATATTTATGTAACCACAACAGCCAGACTATTAAATTATTATGTAAACAAAAAATACTTAATATGGCGCTCCGAGACCAACGGAAATAGAATAAATATCCATATTGAAGGTATATCCGATCCTGTAAGAGGCGCGTTCACCCCAACCATAGATGACCTGAGAGGGATTACGTTTTATACGGATAATCCAGCTAACACCCATATCTTTATCCGGGACAATGAGATTTCCGGAATCAGGGAAAACAAACCTGATCATGAGAATAGAAAAAGTGTTATGATCAAATTAAAGCCGCTTGTTAAACTTGATGAAAAAATGAAAGAGTATCACGCTAAAGGATATTTCTAACGAGTCTACATCATTTATCCCCCCCCTTGAATATGGTTCTTTTGCCTGGATTTTATGGTCTCATAAGGTCTTGCGCCTGGTTTTGCCGTTTTTGTTTATTATAGTACTTGTTATCAGTTTAATGCAGGCAATGGTCAGCCTTTTGTGGGGGATTATAGCTTTGGGCATGGTATGTTTTTTGTGTATTTCTTTGATTGGATATTTTTTAGAAGAAGCAAATAAAAAAAAGTCGATTATTTGCGCTTCCTTATGGATAAGTAATGAAAAAAATTAAAATAATACCTCTTGCAAAAAAAAGAAATCTAAAAGAAGAGGCATTTCTCAAAAATGTATAAGAGAAACGATAAATTTTCCTGCTCAAATTGTTGATGGATATGGAGGGCGTAGGGTTGCACAAAGGAAGTATATGGTTAGGAATAAAGAATATCTGTTGAGAGTGGTTTATGAAGAAAAGAAAGAAGTATATGAAGTTATAACAGCCTATCTGACTTCTCAGATTGGGCGTTATTGGGAGGAGCAAAAAGATGAGGATTGAATATGATCCAGAATATGACTTGTTAAACATTGAGTTTATTAGCGAGGAGGCTATTACCGAGTCAGCAGAATTTGACGGCGTGATCATTGATTATTCAAAAGACCGTAGGATTGTAGCAATTGAAATTCTTGATGCTGGGAAACGGACCACGAAAAACCCGCTTGATTTAATTAACCTTACAATAATGAAAGGGAAGGCTGTAGCATAACCCTCTGTATTAATATGACTAAAGCATCTTCTCTCTCCGACTCTCGACTCTCTTATTCGCCTTGAACCTAGGACTGTTTTTAACTTAGAACTTTAAACATAGAACATAGAACTTCTTTTAACTCAACACTCAAACCCCAAAGCTATGAGTTAATCTTGAGTAATCTTGAACCAATATCGAAGCAAAGATTCTTTAATCTTTCATTTTTTATCTTTAGTCTTTAATCTAAGTTGTCTTTTACCTTTTGTCTTTGATATGGTAGTAAACTAAAAGGGAGATTTGAGATGAAAAGAACATTAAATGTTGTGTATGACGGCAAAGTTTTTAGACCAGAGGAGCCTTTAGATCTAAAGCCTAATACACGTGTACAGATAATGATTGATATATCTGATGAGGGGAAACAAAAGAGACCTTCTTTCCTCCAGACTGCTCGATCGCTTAAACTAGAAGGGCCATCAGATTGGTCTGCTCGACTTGAAGACTACCTTTATAAACTAGATGTTCATGAATAAGGTTTTTCTTGATGCCTCTTACGCTATAGCTCTCTCCGTTGTAAATGATCAATATCACCAAAAGGCCGAGATGTTAGCCATAGAACTGGAAACAAGGGCTGTTCCTATGATTACTACAAGAGCAGTTATCTTAGAAATTGGGAATGCCTTAGCAAAATTGCGTTACCGCAAGGCCGCTGTCGAGTTGTTGGATTCCATTGAGGAAGACCCAAACATTGAAGTGATTCCTATTTCAAAAGGATTGTATGATAGGGCAATGGAACTTTACCGCCAACGCTTAGATAAAGAGTGGGGAATAACAGATTGTATTTCATTTATTGTAATGCAGGATTATGGATTAACCAAAGCGCTTACCACTGATCAACATTTCAAACAAGCCGGCTTTGCTCCTCTCTTACTTGACTAACTCGTTTATCACTACCTGTGTGGACTTGCGTCCAACCAAGCCAGTTTGGGTTATTACAGCTTATGACCCAACTTTAAACCCAGAGGAGTGGGAAGAGGATTTTAAAAGGAGGCGAAAGAAATCATGGAATGCGCTGTTTGTCATAGCAAAATGGTTTTAAAAAAGGGAGAAATTGATTTAAGGGTTGAAGGACGACTCTATTTAGTGCAAAATGTATTGTATGAAGAATGCCCAAGGTGTGGGGAGAAAGTCTTTTCTCCTGAAGTAAGCCAAATGTTATATGAAAAGGTTAAAAATAAAGAATATACTGAACAAACTATCAACGTGGCAGTTCTTGATGGGACATATGGGTAATAGAAATCATGAGTTAATCTTGAGTAATCTTGAAGCAAAGATTCTTTTATCTTTAATCTTTTGTCTATGCTATTATTATGTAAGTAATACCTTGTCGGAGGTGGAAAATGATGGGTGATACGGCTATAAACAAAGTAATTGAGGAATTTAGCCACTTGCCTTTGGAAGATAAAAAGTATGTGGTCGAGATTATGGGGAAGCAACTGATAGAAGCAAAAAGAGAAGCCATTTCGCAAAGAGCTAAAGAGGCAGCAAGTAATTTCAAAAAAGGATTGGTAAAGGAAGGATCGCTTAAAAATTTGTACGAGGATCTGGAGAGTGATTAATGTAGTTTGGGATGAAGGGTTTAAAAGGAGCTACAGGAAGAAAGTAAAGAACAATGAAAAACTAAAAGAGAAGTTTTGGAGGGCCTTGGATGTATTTATAGAAGCTCCTTTTACTTCTCAATTGAAGACACATAAACTGAGTGGGAGACTTGAAGGGTTGTGGGCATTTAGTATTTCGAATGATCAACGAGTAATCTTTAAGTTTTTGGATAAGGATAAAGTATTGTTTATAGACATTGGTAGTCATGACGAAGTATATTGATACTTTAAATAATCCAACAATATATTGGCCTCGACTATCTCAATTGTTATTCGGTAAAAGTCACTGAATATGTCATTGCGAGGAGATTATTTGATGAAGAACCCAAAACCCAACACTTCTTTTACTATTCACTGAATTTAGAGCCTTGAACCTAGAACATTCTTTAACTTAGAACTTTGAACATAGAACATAGAACTTCTTTTAACTCAACACTCAAACCCCAAAACTATGAGTTAATCTTGAGTAATCTTGAACCAATATCGAAGCAAAGATTCTTTTATCTTTAATCTAAGTTGTTGCTATATATCCTCCAAATTTAAAGTTGAAATTTAAATCGGCCTCTGATATAAGGTTTCCATCATGGTCCCAAGGACATTAGAATCTACAGTTAAAAGGGCTATGAAGACCTTCCCGGCTGTCCTGATAACCGGGCCCAGGCAGTCGGGCAAGACAACCCTTCTTACCGAGCGGTTTTCAGGGAGCCATCGGTTTATCTCACTCGAAAATCCAGATATACGGGCACGTGTGCTAGATGACCCTGTTGGTTTTCTCAAGGAGAATCCACCTCCTGTAATCCTGGACGAAATACAGTATTGTCCGGAATTTCTGCATTACGTAAAATCTGCCATAGATGACGATCGCACTCCTGGCCAGTGGCTGCTCTCAGGTTCTCAGAGTTTTTCACTTATGCAGGGTGTGACTCAGTCATTATCAGGCAGGATTGCAGTATTATCCCTTCTACCCTTTTCCCTGGGAGAAAGTCAGGGTTTTGGTCACAGAGATCAAGGCATTGATGACATCCTCGAAAACATCTTTCTTGATAGCGCAGAAGCAAATACACAGGCCATTACTCTCGATGACTGGCTTTTGAGGGGAAGCTATCCGGAGATAAGGTCTAACAAGGATGTTGACCGAAATCTATGGTGTGCAAGCTATATTCAGACTTATCTGGAGAGAGATGTACGCCAGATCGCAAACATTGGTGACCTTAATACCTTTAACCGGTTTCTAAGGTTATGCGCTGCACGCACAGGTCAGATCCTCAACATGTCAGAGCTTTCAAGGGATGTCGGAGTCAGTGTCCCTACAATAAAGAAGTGGATCAGTGTCCTTGAGGTAAGTTATCAGATATATCTCCTGCCACCTTATTTCAATAATTTTGGTAAGCGCATCATAAAAAGCCCCAAACTATATTTTATTGATACAGGGGTAGCCACATTCCTGCTCGGGCTTCACACACCCGAACCAACCCTCCACGGACCTCTGATTGGGCAGCTTTTTGAAACCATGGTTGTATCTGAATGGGTCAAGGCGTTCTATCACAGGGGCGAGAGACCCGAGTTGTACTACTGGCGGTCTAAGGAAGGCACAGAGGTTGATCTTATCGTGAACAGAAATGGGCAACTGTACCCAATAGAGATCAAATCAACATCTACATTGCTCCCTGGGCATACACTGCCACTGATCAGGTGGGGAAAACTGGCCGGCCCCCTGGCCTCGACAGGTATTATAGTAGCCAACGTATCAGAGGCATTTTCGCTAAAGGGCTGCCGTGCCATGCCTTGGGGAAAGGGATTGGATATGTTTTGAGAATTTTACCTATGCACTCACTGTCTTTCAGTTTATTACTATTCGCTAAATGTAGAGCCCTGAACCTAGAACATTTTCTAACCTAGAACTTTGAACATAGAACATAGAACCTAGAACATTTTTTAACCTAGAACTTTGAACATAGAACATAGAACCTAGAACATTTTTTAACCTAGAACTGTTTTTAACCCAAAACTCAACACCCAAAACTATGATTTAATCTTGAGTAATAGTGTTTGCCTGTCATTGCGAGGTTTCTTATTCCCCCTTTGAAGGGGCCTCAGAAAAAATTCCCCCCTTGAGGGGGGCAGGGGGGTGTTAATGAAGGGAGCCAGGAGGATGTTACCCCTCAGGCCGATTTTTACCAATACGCTGTAGGGCCCGTTCCCCGAACGGGCCAAGTGGTTGTTACCCTTTCCACACAGGAATCACCCTGTCATTGCGAGGAGGCCTTTAGGCAGGCGTGGCAATCCCATTGGTTACAGGCACTTAGAGATTGCTTCGCTTCGCTCGAAATAACATGTTGTTGATATTTTGACGACTCAGGTATAGTTTAGATTTATAAGGTGATAAGGTGGTTATGAAAGATTAACCGATGCTACCTCGATTATATAACAGGAGGTAAGAAAATATGAACAAAGAAAAATTACTCAAGCATATTATAATTGATCCAGAAGTAATGGTCGGAAAACCGATCATCAGGGGGACGCGGTTGACTGTCCAATATATCTTGGGACTATTAGCTAACGGTGTTACGATTGATGAACTTCTGCAGGAGTATGAAGGACTGACTAGAGAAGACATCCTGGCATGTCTTCTATTTGCCACGGAAGCCCTGGGAAGCGCTGCCTTTGTTCCCTTGACCGGTAAAGGTAATTTAGGTGCGGTTCATAGTCGATGAGTGTACTGGTCCTGCTGTTGCTCGCTGGCTCAAGCAACAGCAACATGATGTCTTCTCGGTTTATGAAGAGGATCGAGGGTTGAATGATGAGGGCATCTTACAAAAAGCAATTGCAGACAATTATATTTTAATCACGAATGACAAAGATTTTTTTTGAACTTTTTTTAAAAGATGAAGATTGAAAGATTTGAGGATATCGAAGCATGGAAGGAAGCCAGAATCCTGGTGAAGGAGACATATACTTATTTTACGAGCATCAAAGATTATGGGTTTAAAGATCAGATCCAAAGGGCAGCAATTTCGGTTATGTCAAACATTGCGGAAGGATTTGATAGGGCAAGCAACAAGGCGTTCATACAATTTCTGGTGATAGCAAGAGGATCAGTCTCAGAAGTAAAGAGCTTAACTTATGCAGCAAGAGATATTGGCTATATAGATAATAATACCTTTGATAAAATGTCTGAGCGATGTTTTAACTTGATGAATTTATTAAACGGCTTCCTCCGTTATTTGAGAAATTCAGAGAGAAAGGCCTAACCTTGAACTTAGAACATTTTCTAACTTAGAACTCTGAACATAGAACATAGAACCTAGAACATAGAACATAGAACATAGAACATAGAACATAGAACCTAGAACATAGAACTTCTTTCTAACCCAGAACCCAGCACAAAATTTTCATTATTCCGCTAAATATGTTATTAGAATATTTATAGGAGTTGGATCAATGAAAAATATTAGCCTTGAGGCCATTTATAGAAAAGTTGTTGATTTACAACGTGATGTGGCTGAGATCAAAAAAAGTCTTATGGAAGACCCTGAGTTGCGTGATGATTTTATTTTACGGATGAAAGACATAGACCTCGAAGAGTCAATTATAGTTGAAGATTTCGGGAAAAGATATGGTCTGAAGTAGTGTATAGGCTTGCCATTAAAGAGAAGCTGGATAAAAAGTTTAAGAAGCTCCAGAAAAAAGACAAGGAAATGCTTCGAATAATTGATAGAAAAGTACAAGATATTCTTGATGATCCTTACCATTTTAAGCCATTAAGAAAGCCGTTACAAAACAAGCGTAGGGTTCATATAGGTGGTTCCTTTGTATTGATATATGAAATCAACGAAGAAGAAGAGGTAGTAACACTGCTTGATTTCGACCATCGTGATAATATTTATAAATCATGAGTAATCTTGAACCAATCTCGAAACAAAGATTCTTTTATCTTTTTGTTTTTCGACTCACGACTATTCTTATCCGTTACTGTTCACTATTCACTGAATTGAGCAATCGTGAAGCAAAGCGTGAACGATGTGGTGGTATTTGGGAGCCAGTTGTTAGCAGCCATAAAAATTTAGCCTTGACATACGGTCTATATTTAGTACCATATAAGAACCGGGGGTGGCAAAAATGAATATTACAACTGATATAAAACCAGTTACATATTTAAAATCAAAAGCAGCCGATCTGCTTAACCAGATCAACGAAACTCACCGCCCTGTCATTATAACGCAAAACGGTGAACCAAGGGCGGTACTTCAAGATCCTAAAAGTTATGAGGATATGCGTAATGCCATTGGAATATTAAAGCTACTATCCCAGGGCGAGGCAGATATAAGGAATGGCAGGACAAAATCTCAGGAGGAAGTGTTCAAAGGTGTTGAAATTGCACTGAAAGAAAAACTTAAATGAGCCAAACGTATGAAGTTATATGGGCCAGTGTTGCAGAAAACGATTTGAAGGAAATTATTGAATATGTCGCAACTGATAGTCCGGACAGTGCATTAAAAATATTAAAGAAGATCAAACAAAAGGCATCAAACCTTTATGCCATTCCTGAAAGAGGCCGCATAGTACCAGAGCTTCAAGACCAAGGTATCTCACAATATCGTGAATTAATCATCCCACCTTGGAGAATTATTTACAGAATATCAGAATTGAATGTATACGTTTTATCTGTGCTGGATTCAAGGCGAAACATTGAAGATATCCTGTTGAAAAGATTGCTTTATCCAAAATAATATCGCTGCAATCAACCAGCTGAACATGGACGGCTGATATCGTGCGGCAAAGATTCTTTTATCTTTTTCGACTCACGACTCACGACTATCTTATCCGCCTAGAACATAGAACATTCGATGTAGAACCCAAAACCCAACACCCAAACCCCAAAACTTCTTTTATTGTTTACTATTCACTAAAAGCCTAACCTGGAACTGTTTTTAACTTAGAACTTTGAACATAGAACATAGAACATTGAACATAGAACATTTGATGTAGAGCCCAGCGCATTAGATACAGATTTGAGTTGTAGAAGAACCAAAAAATTGTAATATGACATATATAGGATCTTGAAAAAAAGGAGATAACCAAAATGGAGAGGAGGAAAACGTTACTTTCCTATAAAGATTATGTAAGTGGGGTGCAGGGCTTAACCCCGGAGGAACAGTTAGGTTTATATGAAAAAAGACGTTTTAGATAACTAGTTGATTTTACAGAAGTTCTGTATCTCAAAGGGCACAAAAATAATATCGGCTTCAGGCAGCCGTTTTAATCAGTATTCTGTTGTATGGCCAGCTGAAATAGTAAAAAAGTTTTATATCCGTGGTCTCCCCTTGGGGAGCC
>JAGGYK010000167.1 GCA_021162585.1 Deltaproteobacteria bacterium | reverse complement strand
TTTTAGCACGGTAGTTACAGGGGACATATTAGCTTTGTTAACACATGTCAAAAAAATCTATTGACAATGCAATTATGTACTGTTATATTAAAATGCCATAATATGCCTTATTTAATGCCAGGTGCTTCTTTAAATTTAAAAAGGAGGTGGTGGTGAAGGCGAAGCATTTAGCAATACAGCTAAATAGGGTTAACTCAACCGACCCACCAACTTTCCTTTTATAGGAAAAACTTGGGAACAACGCCCAACTAAACCAAATAGGAGGTAAAAAATGCATCTTTCCGAATTGATTGACATGACCGCAGGCAAAAACCCTGACAAAGATTGTGTAAGAATTGGGGGAAAGGGGTATTCTTACAAGACAATTAAGGAATTGTCCGACAAAGCTGCCGGACTATTCCAGGATCAGGGCATTAAAAGAGGTGATAAAGTTGCAATCATGAGCCAGAATACGCTGGGCTTTATCCTGGCGTTTTTCGGCACCCAGAAAGCAGGGGCAACGGCTGTTCCCATAAACCACAAACTCATGCCGCCCGAGGTGGATTATATCCTTGAACACAGTGAGTCAAAAATCTTTCTTTTTGATGGTTCACTCGCAGAAATAGCAGCGAAGCTCTCTACAAAAGTAAAGATGATATGCATGGACAGTCCTGCGGAAGGGTTTGAACAATTCGAGCCGCTACTTGACACTGCTTCTCCTTTTTCACCAGTTGAAGTTTCCGATGAAGATATAGCCGAGATACTCTATACGTCCGGCACAACAGGGAAACCAAAAGGCTGTCTGCATACTCACCGGAACGTGATAATGGCCGGTATTACAATGGTCATCGCTATTAAATTTACAGAAAATGATCGTATTTTGATAGCAATGCCCATCTGGCATTCTTCACCACTCAACAACTGGTTCATAGGCATTACATATGTCGGGGGAACAACTGTCATGATCAGAGAATACCACCCGCTGCATTTTCTACAGGCCATTCAGGAAGAAAAGTGCACAGCCTTTTTCGGCGCCCCGATTGCCTTCATCATGCCTGTTCAGATGATCCCAAACTTCGATGAGTTCGATCTGTCCTCTGTGCGTGTCTGGATGTACGGCGGTGGTCCAATACCAGCAGATACAGCTCTCACTCTCATGAAAAAATACAAAAATGAAAACTTTTACCAGTGTTACGGAATGACAGAGACCGGACCGACGGGGACAGTTTTGTTTCCGAGGGATCAAGTTCGCAAGGCCGGTTCAATTGGCAGGGAAGGTCTGCCAGGATGTGATGTCAAGGTTATGAAAACTGATATAGAACCAGCTAAGCCTGGTGATGTTGGCGAGATTTGGCTCAAGGCGGATAGCATGATGAAGGGTTATTACAAAAATTCAGAGGCTACAGCCGAGGCGTTTAAAGAGGGATGGTACAAATCAGGCGATGTGGCTCGGGTCGATGAAGAAGGCTACATGTTCATAGCTGACCGTACTAAAGATATGATTGTAACGGGTGGTGAAAATGTTTATTCCAAAGAAGTTGAGGATGTAATAGGAACCCATCCCGATGTCGCGGAAGTGGCTGTTATTGCCATACCTCATCCTGAATGGGGGGAAACCGTTGGAGCTATAGTAGTTCCGGCAAAGGACAAAGAATTAACCGGCGATCTATTAAATTCTTTCATCGCTGATAAATTAGCTAAGTTCAAGATCCCCAAGATCTACAAATTTGTCGATGAATTGCCACATACAGCAAGTGGCAAGGTGATGAAGTATAAACTGCGTGAAGAATATAAATAAAATTAAAGGTAACGTAACACTTTAGCTCTTTGAAAAAAAGTTAAAGTGTTACGACTCCTTCTATCCATAATCAGATTCTCCCGTCTAAATAAAATCTGTGAATATAAAAAGTAGTATTACAGCTAAAATTTTTTATCATGAATAATCTGGACGGTTGGTAGGTTCGAAAATATTTTTGAATCTGAGGATAAACAGGACAAAAGGTGTCGGACATTGGCGAAGGATGAAAATATTCTCGGGATGGGGTTTCTTTCGCTTGCCTGAAATATTTTTTTGATACATCGTAGGCTCGCTTACGGGCGATCCCTATTCGCGCTTCGGGCTCAGGAGGGATCGCTTCTCCTTCAGGCAACGCTAGGGATGTATTAGCAAAAAACGCTTAAAGGATAAAATCAAGAGCCACTATCCCTTAGTCTGCTCGGACAGATTCCCCCTTTGAAGGGGGCCAGGGGGATGTTATTGGGAGAGCAACACCCCCCACTCCTCCTCAAGGGGGGACTTTCTCCGACAGGCGCTAAGATGTGCATTTCAATCCCCTGACCCCTATTTTAATATAAACGCGCATGAGCGATCCACGCTCACAACGAAAGATGAAAATAAACGTATCACAAAGTAGGACCCGTTCCCTTAAGCGGGCCGGTGCCCTCGTCGGCCCTTACAGCTGAATGCTGACCGCTGAAAGCTGATTGCTGTTTTCATATATAAATGGCACAAAAGTTGTATCTCCTACATTAAGTGAACTACAGAGGAAAGATTATATCTATTAGCAAAGGCCTTTTTATAACAGGTCTCGTATCGTTGATGATGTGCCTTGTAGCATGTCCCAAGGCCATTGCAGCAGGGATAAGGGTTGGTGGAGGGGGGAATAAGGTCAGGGTAGTATTTGATTTGAAGTATCCCTTGCAAGCTACAGTAACACAAAAAAAACAGACACTCATAGTCAATTTTCCAGACAGAGTGGGTGAAAAGTCCTACATAAAAGATACCTTTATCATAGATAAGATAGTGTTTAATGGTAAAAAAGGCCAGATATATGTAAAGAGGCCTTTTACATATAAGGTGTTTTCTTTGGATGATCCGCCACGGTTTGTAATAGACATATTTGCTATGGGAAGTAAGAGACCATATTGCCCTATACAATCGATAACTTTTACTACAGCAGAGGATAAGGCCAGAGTGGTATTTAATATTGATCATAATGTAGAGCCCAAGATCTTATTGTCTCCAGATTACAACAGGCTATATCTCTTGTTTGATAAAATGTGTACCTGTAAAGGTATTGGTAAGCGTACTTTGGCTATACCATATCTGGAGTATACAGGAACGCTAGATATGGTAAATGGTACAGCAGTAGGCTTTGCCATCTCCGGAAAGGACGTAAAATCTACAGCCAAGTTTGTATCATATTCTCAAGAGGTCATCTTAGACATTACCCTTGGTGGTGAGCTTACTGTAAAGGAGAGATACACCTTAGCCAACAAGGCGTATTTAGAGGGAGATATTTCTACATGTATAAGTCTGTTGCGGGAAAAAGAGCCTTATCTTAGCCCGGAGGCATGTGTGCTGCTTGCCAGGGCATATTGGAAGATATCATATCCATATGGCAAGCAATCCTTGAGGCAAGAGGCCCTGAGTTTAATGAGAAGGGGAATGGATGGGCTAATGCCTGGGACAGAAAAAGAAAGAAATCTAATAGAATATTCAAGGATGCTCATGAAAAGTTCATTGTTTGCTGATGCCATGAAATATATCTATTTCCTTAAGGATTCTATATCTGATGACATAGCAATAGAGGCGTATATCCTGGAGATAGAAGCCCTAAATGCACAGGGACTTTTTGATGATGCATTTGCATCAAATAAACGGATGCTTAGAGTATTTAAACCTTCTGCAATGCATGATAGACTAAGAGGTTATTATCTTTCTACACTAGGGGACACCTATTTAGGCTTAAATGCATATTCAAAGGCTTTTCTTTGTTATGAAAAGGCTATCAAAGAGGATGCAGGCCTGTTTCAGAAAGATCCCACCATGTATGGTAGGGTAGCTGACGCAGCCTTTAGTAAGGGTGATTTTTCTCAGGCAAGATATTATATTGCTCAGGCAATAAACCTGGGGGATCCAGCCCAAAGACTAAAGTATCTTTTAAAACAGGGAGATTGCCTATATCAGCTAGGAGATTTGCAGGGGGCTATAAAGATATTTAATGAAGTAGAGAACATCTCCCCAAGTAGTGAAAGCAGTGTCATAGCTAAACTCCGTCGAGCGAGATTTATAATGGAAGAGGATTTAAAGCCAGACAAGAAATTATCTGATAAGACATTCTATGAACTTGTAGACATATATGATACTATATTAGATGAGGACATTGATGATTCGTTAAGGGCTATCGTAAAGGTAAGACA
>JAGGYK010000290.1 GCA_021162585.1 Deltaproteobacteria bacterium | reverse complement strand
TTTTATACCATGCCCCAAGGCCATATACCTACAGGCTCATCCATTCCATTAGAGTTAAGGAAGCCTCTATTAGAGCTAGCTAAGAGATATAACTTTTATATTATAGAGGACGACCCATTATCAGACATCTTAGGGCTTTCCCCTTTAAAGGCACAGGATAGTGATCACCGAATAATTTATATTAAGAGTCTCTCTAATATACTTGGCCCTGGTCTAAGGATAGGATTTACTGTGGTTCCTGAAACACTATATAATGATATAATAGAGTTGAAAGAAATAAATGACCTATCCATATCTGGCCTCCTTCAGCGCCTACTTTATGAAATGATAAAATCAGGGGATCTTAAAAGGCATGTATTAAGGCTTAAGGCCATGATAGAGGGTAGATCCAGATATCTATCCAGGCAATTTGGATGGTCTACAAATGGGCCATGTGTGTGGATAAAGACAAATGCACCCAGTAGGATCCATTTGGATAGGTTGATGCAATTAAATGTCAGGATAACCCCGGGTGATATATATGGTCCCAAGTGGTCGAGTCATATAAGGATATCTGTCATCAGCCCGGGGCAAGAGGATTTTTATAGAGGCACAGAGATTATATATAACTATCTCAAGTGTGAGCCAAAGCCAAACTTGATAAATTTATTTTAATCTGTGTTTTTAAGACTTAAAGTTCTATGTTCAAGGTTCTATGTTGATGAGTGCAAAAGTTCAGGTGGTTGATTTGAGATCAAGCATTAGGAGAAGATCTGATATGTGGGCATGATTCGAGAGAGATTAGATGCATGTCCACGAGTTTCCTATACCCTGGTTTTTTGGTATGTTAGGCTGGAGTAGGGCGTAAATTCGGAGGAGCCATAAAAATTCTCCACATGCAAAAGCTTAGCCGAACAATTTTAAGTCTTCTGAACCTAGAACATTGAACCTAGAACATAAAACCCCATATGAATTTAGACTATGACTTGCATGAGATTAAATAGGGTATAGTTGACGCAGTCGTAAAAAGTCTTTTTAACTTGTCATTTCGAGTGACCTGCCTGCCGGCAGGCAGGAACGAGAAATCTTTCCAATGCAACATGTTGAATTCACAAGATTTCTCCCTAATATTCGACCTGCGTGCAGCAGGCAGGAATGACCGATTCACCGAGTTTGACTTTTTACGGAACCATCATAGTTAGATAGGCCTATTTTGCCTTTTCAAAACATCTAAGACCTCTAGTGTCTTTATCCTTGTCTCTTTAATGCTACCCCTATTGTCAATGATTATATTTGCAATATCCTTTTTTTTCTCTATGGACATTTGTGAGTTTATCCTGGCCATTGCAGCCTCTTTTGATGAATGGTCTCTTTCCATAAGCCTTTCTAACTGCAGGTCTTGTGGGATGTAGACAACAATCACATTAGGTAGTATCTTGTGGAGGCCTGCCTCTATAAGCAAAGGTATATCTAAGATAACAATAGCATCCGGTGTATGGTTTTCTATCTCAGCCATCTCTTTGTTCATCTCCTCAAATACCCTTGGATGTACTATTCTGTCTAAGATCTCCTTTTCGTCTGCGTTATTAAATATGATATCCCCCAGTATTTTCCTATTAATCTCTCTATCTGGACAAAGCACCTGGTCTCCAAAATGTTCGACAATCTCTTTCCATGCAGGCAGTCCCTTTTTTACAACGCTATGCGCAATCTCATCTGTATCTATTACTATAGCACCTGCTTGCCTGAATATAGATGCAACAGTAGATTTGCCTGTAGCTATCCCACCTGTAAGCCCGGCAACAACCAAGATTTACCTCCTATAACAGATATATTTCTTCCTGTAGAGGGCCCATCCCTGCGATATGAGAAGAACATCTTCTTATAGCATGATGTACAGATCTTAAGCGTATGAATCTTATAAGATGGTATACCTGACAAGTGTGCTTGATGGGCTGCTACCTCCCATAGGTCTATATAATAAGAGCCATTTCTACATCTATTTAGTATAGGGCTAACCTTTTTCCCAACGCAATAGTTCACCTCAAAACAGCAGGGGCCTATTGCTGGCCCAAGGAAGATTTCGATATTCTTTGCACCAAGGCTTTTCATAACTTCTATTCCCTTTGTTACGATACCCTTGGAAAGTCCCCTCCATCCTGCATGGATTGCTGCTATTATCTTTTTATTAGATCCCCATGCCAGGACAGGTAAGCAGTCTGCTGTCCTTACACACAAGATCTTATTCGGATCGCTTGATACAATGCCATCAGCATCTGGTATCTGTCCCACTGCTATATCTTCTGCATTAATAATGCGGTCAGAGTGCATCTGGTTTAGTACATAGATATCCTGCCCCGGGACCATATCTTTAAGGGTTGATGCAATGGCACCAGGACTGGATTTTGTCCCTTGAGTTATATCCCTTGTGCAGAATACACCCTTTACCAATTTCGATTTTTCTCCATGCAGTCTTTTAACTATTTTCTTAATTCAAGTCGTTTGATATACCTCAATGGAGTTATATGATACAAGAGCAAAGATTCTTTGTTTACTATTTGACTATTAGACTGCAGTTCAATAATCTATATAATATAATGAAACGAAAAACCATTTTAAGGCCATTACATATTAAAGGGTTGAGCTTGCATAAGGGAGAATATGTAGAGTTAAATATCAGACCGTCAGAGGAAGGGATTGTATTTATACGAGAGGGCACAAGAATCCCTGCAAGACCTGAAAATGTGGTTGATACCAGGTTAAGTACAACCCTTGGTAAGGGAAAAGTATGCATATCCACGGTTGAACATCTTATGTCTGCGCTATATGGGCTTGGCATTACAGACTGTGAAATAGAGATTAAAGGTGAGGAACTCCCCTCAATGGATGGCTCAGCCCTGCCTTTTATTAAACAGTTGCAGCAGGTAGGGATTAAATATCTTGGTCAAGATATCTCTCCTATACCAATAAAATCCCCAATAATTGCAGGAGATAGCAATTCTAGTGTAGAAATACACCCAGGCTTGTTTAGCCTTAGTTATAAGATTGCCTTTGAAGAACCTGCAATCGGGAGCCAGGAGTACGTATTTGAAGGCAATAATTATATAGAGGAAATTGCCCCTGCAAGGACATTTGGAAGGCTGTGTGATGTAGAGATGATGAGGGCTCAGGGTCTTGCTATAGGTGGGGGGCTTCATAACGCGGTTTTGGTGGATAGGGAAGACATACTCAATCCAGAGGGTCTGCGTTTCAAAGATGAATTTGTCCGACACAAGGTCCTGGATATCTTGGGAGATTTATGGCTTTTGGGCTCTCCTGTGGAGGGAGAGATAAGGGCGGTAAAGGCCAATCATAGATTGCATATAGAACTTATATTAAAGATCAAAGAGATATTCTGTGGTATATAAAGGGGGTTAAGGGTTAAGCAATGTCCAGAAGGAATAAAGAGATATTAATCGTATTTATCCTCATTGGTGTGATAATCCTCCTTACTATTGCAGAAATAAATATAGGAAATATAGATGCAGACATGCGTCCATCTAATAGTATTCTTGTATTTGCCCTTATCAATCTTAATGTAGTTTTACTGATCCTAGTTATATTCCTGGTAACCCGAAATATTGTAAAGCTCTTGCTGGAACGTAAAAAGGGAATCCTTGGGGCAAGGCTCAGGACTAAATTAGTAGCTGCCTTTGTAACGCTAACCATAATACCTACAATGGTGTTATTTATCACAAGTATTATTTTCTTGAACCGCAGTATGGAAAGCTGGCTCTCAGAAGAGGTAGAGCAAGCTATAGAAGACTCTATGGATGTGGCAAGTGTATACTATAAAGAGGCATCAGATGATGCCATTCACTATGCCACATCTATCTCAAAAGAGATTACAGAGAGAAGACTTTTAAAGGAAGGCAACCTGGAGATATTGAAGGCACTTCTGGATGAAAAGATGGCCTTATTCCGTTTGTCTGCTGTGGAGGTCTTTTCTGCTCAGGGAGAAGAATTAGTCAAGCTCTTATCCCCGGAGATAGGTTTGTCAAGTTTGCCCAGTCCAGAATCCAGTATAGTCCACAGAGCAATGGAAGGCAAGGCCATACCCATTGTTGTAAGGACAGGCAAGGCAGATATTATAGAGGGCATTGTCCCTATAAAATCTTCATATAACCCTAAGGATATAGTAGGGGTGCTGGTGGTAAATTATTATGTATCTGAGAGTCTATCTGAGAGGCTGACTATGATAAGGGGTTCATTTACAGACTATATGCAGGCTCGCAGACTAAAAGGCCCTATAAAGACTGGCTATATGATCACCCTTACATCAATAACCCTATTAGTAATATTTTCTGCCATCTGGTTTGGCCTAAGTCTTTCAAAAGGGCTTACGACACCCATAGAAAAGTTAGTAGAAGGCACACAAAGGATCTCAAGGGGAGATCTTGGATTTACAATAGAAGCGCAGGCAAATGATGAACTAGGTATATTGGTCCAGGACTTTAATGCCATGGTAGGGGACCTCACAGAGTCAAGGACAAACTTAGAGATGGCGTATAATGAACTGGCATATAGGAGTCGATATATACAAACTGTGGTTAATAATATATCAGCAGGTGTGATCTCTATTAATAGTAAGGATAAAATATCCATGATCAACCCGGCTGCGCAGAAGATGTTGTCTATACATACAGACAAGGTTTTAAATAAACCTTTTATGGAAGTACTAAAGGAAGAACATACCCCCATAATAAAAGATCTTGTAGAAGAACTAAAGCGATCTAAGGGCAGTGCTATTGAAAGGCAGATAGTACTGGCTATAAGGGAGAATAAATTGACATTAATGGTTCATGCATCCTTGTTATACGATGATAATAACGAGTATATGGGGATGGTAGTGGTATTTGATGACCTTACACAACTTCAAAAGATGCAGCGGATGGCAGCATGGCGGGAGGTAGCAAGAAGGATTGCTCATGAGGTAAAAAATCCTCTTACCCCCATACAATTATCAGCTCAGAGGCTCAGGCGCAGGTATATGGAAAAACTAGGTGATGATGATGGGGGAATCTTTGATGAATGTATCAGGGTCATTATAGGTCAGGTAGATGAAATGAAACGCCTGGTAGATGAGTTTTCTGCGTTTGCAAAGATGCCAAGTTCCATACCAGTACCAGATGATTTAAATGGTGTGGTGGTAGATGCAGTTGCATTATACAAACAGGCACACCCTGATATAGCCTATACCATATCAATAGATGAGGGCATCCCTCCTGTAGAACTAGATAGGGCTCAGATGAGTAGGGCCATAGCAAATCTATTGGAAAATGCTACTGCAGCTGTAAAAGAGAACGGTAATACCATAAAAAAAGTAATGATAAAGACGTCATATAACGAAGCTGTTCATATTGCTACCTTAGAGATAAGAGATACAGGAACGGGTATTCCGAAGAAGGCAAGGGAGAGGTTGTTTGAGCCATATTTCTCCACTAAAAAGGGAGGGACAGGACTGGGATTGGTCATAGTAAACAGGATCATAGCTGACCATAATGGTTTTATACGAGTAAGAGATAATATACCGAATGGCACTGTATTCAGCATAGAACTTCCAGTAAAGGGATAGGTTATGAAACACACTGTATTGATAGTAGATGATGAAGAAAGTATAAGGTTTTCCTTACAAGGAGTCCTTGAGGATGAGGGTTTTAATACAATACTTGCTGCCACTGGCGAAGAAGCCCTAAAGATATTAGCAGGCAAAGAAGGGATAGACATTATCCTTCTGGATATATGGCTGCCAGGAAGAGATGGTCTAGATGTCCTGAAAGATATAAAAAGAAACGATTCAAGGCTACCTGTAATTATAATGACAGGTCACGGGAATATTGAGATCGCTGTAAAGGCTACAAGATTAGGGGCCCTGGATTTTATTGAAAAGCCCCTGGACCTGAATAAACTCATAATTACTATAGATAATGCCATCTATATGAAGGAGTTAGAAGAGGAGAATGCACTTTTAAGGAGATCAGCAAAAAAAGATAGTGAGCTTATTGGTAACTCTCCTGCCATAAAAAAACTCAGACAGGAGATTAAGCTGGTTGCGCCATCTGATGCATGGGTACTTATCCTTGGGGAAAATGGTACGGGAAAAGAGCTTGTAGCGCGTATGTTACACAATGCAAGCAAGAGATCTAATAACGCCCTTATAGAGATGAATTGTGCAGCTATACCAGAAGAACTCATAGAGAGCGAGTTGTTTGGCCATGAAAAGGGGGCGTTTACAGGTGCTACAGAAAGGAGGCGTGGGAAGTTTGATCTTGCAAACAAAGGCAGCCTGTTTTTAGATGAGATAGGTGATATGAGCCTTTCAACCCAGGCAAAGATCTTAAGAATCCTTCAGGAACAAAGATTTGAAAGGGTAGGTGGAAATCAAACCATTGAGGTGGATGTAAGGGTTATAACAGCTACAAATAAGGATCTGGAAAGAGAAATAAAAGAAGGCAGGTTCAGACAGGATTTGTATTATAGGTTAAATGTAATACCTATAGTTGTACCCCCTTTGAGGCAGCGTAAGGAAGATATTCCAGAGTTGGCTGATCATTTTTTAAAGTTATTTGCCCCGCTTAATAATGGTAAGAAAAAGACTATAACAGAAGGCGCTATAAAGAGACTCTCCCAACATAACTGGCCAGGAAATGTGAGAGAACTAAAAAATATTATTGAGAGACTTGTGATAATGACTCCAGGTGATACCATAACAGCTGATGAAATCCCTCTGCTTGGGCCAGAGGTTTCATCAGAGATAGATGAACTATTTGACATGGCCTTGCTAAAAGATGCAAGGTCAAAATTTGAGAAGAGATTTATTACCAAAAAGCTTGTCGAGTGCGGATATAATATATCAAAGACAGCAGAGTTGATAGGGGTGGAAAGGAGCAATCTGCATAGAAAGATTAAGAGCCTGGGTATTGATGCCTGAGGAAAAAGGTATTATACGCAAAGACCCTGGTGGTAAATTAAATATCGCACTGGTTTGCCCTAATACCTACTGGGTTGGTATGTCTAACTTAGGAGTTCATACAATATATAGGGTTTTGAACAAACACCCCGGGATCGTTTGTGAGCGTTTTTTTATGGATACTCCTAAATCTATTGAGTCATCGCGGGCTCTTTCCAGCTTTCACATAATTGCCTTTAGTATCTCCTATGAACTTGATTTGATAAATATGATAAAGATAATGCTAAAAAACAGGATCCCTATCAAAGCTACATCCAGGGGGGGTAAACCCTTTGTTATTGCAGGTGGGGCTGTTATTACCCTTAATCCTGAGCCAGTAGCTAATGCCCTAGATATATGTTTCCTGGGGGATGGAGAAGTTATAGCAGATGTACTCTATCAAGCATTTACTACTGGAGATACTTATGAAAGGTTTTTAGACATACTTCAGGATAAACAAGGGATATATATCCCCTCCAGGACATATCCTGTTGTATTGGATGATATTATTACAGGATTCAAAGGATATACCCCTGTAATATCTGTTGTAAGGTCTATCTCTAGCCCTGCATATACTCATATAATTACAAGAGATACTGTGTTTGGAGATATGTTTTTAGTAGAGATCGCCAGAGGATGTCCTTGGGGATGTAAGTTCTGCAGCGCCAGAGAGATTTACCGACCATTCAGACCCATGGATGTAGAAAAACTCAAGCCCTTATTTAAGCGATCTGTGGAATCAGGTCTTAAGGTGGGGTTAGTGGGTCCTGCCCTTAATGACCATCCAGATATAGCCCTTATATATGATTCAATTATGGGCCTGAATGCAAAGATAGATCCTCCTTCCTTAAGACCAGGTATGATAACAGATGATTTACTTGAACTACTGAGGCTATCTGGGGTAAGAGGTATTACATTGGCGCCTGAGACCGGTTCTCAAGAGCTAAGGTATTCCATAGGAAAGATTATAGAAAATGATACCATATTAAATGATATATATGCCTTGGTATCATATGGCATAAGGGATATAAAACTATACTTTATTATAGGTCTACCCAATGAGGATCTAGGACATATAGATGCCACAGTAGACTTGATAAAGCGTATCAGACAGACTTTTATAAAGGTATCAATGGGTAATAGAAGGCTAGGTCATATATCTGTAAATATAAACACTATGATAGCCAAACCTCATACCCATTTTGAAAGGCTTCCTATGCTAGAGACTAGGCAGGCAAAGGCTCGTATAAGACGTATAGTTAAGTCTTTAAAGGGTATGAGCAATATTTCTATTGGTTTTGAAGGCCCTAAATGGGCCTACCTGCAGGGTATCCTTGCCAGGGGGGATAGAGATGTATTGGATCTAATTATAGAATTGGCAAAGCGGGAAACAAATAAATGGCAATATATCTTAAAGGTGTGGCCCAAAAATCCTGATTGCTATGTATTAAGAGATCGGCCAAAGGACGAAATACTACCATGGTCTTTTTACATACATCCTGATACAAAAAAATCAGCCCTTAGGGGGGCAGAAGGCTGGTTATGCCACAATTAAAACCCTGCTGCCTGGGCTACAGGGAACTCTTGAGGCAAGAATTCAAGGTCATTGATAACCCAAGCCTGACCACATACATCCTGGAGATCAAAAAGGATGAAGATGCTGCTGTCTGTATAGGTGCCCTTGGAAAGATACCTTTTAAAAAGGGTACTTATTTTTATATAGGTTCTGCAAAGAAGAATCTTTACTCCCGTATAAAAAGACACATAAAAAGAGAAAAGAAACTATTCTGGCACATAGATTACTTATTAAACCAAAAAGATTGTTACATAAACAATATATGGTTTACAGACACTGAAGAATGCAAGGCCGCACAATTATTTTCAAGCATAGTAGTATCAAGGCCTATAGAAAAATTTGGCTGTTCTGATTGCAGGTGTAGAACGCATTTATTCTACGTAAGAGATAATAATGAGATAGGTGGTATCCTCTCGCAAATAGGTTGCATAACGAAATTGCCTGGTTCATTGTTCGCAGTGCTATAAGATATAAACGCGCATGAGCGCTTCGCGCTCACAACGAAGGATGAAAATGAACGTATCACAATGTAGGGCCCGTTTCCTTAAGCGGGCCGATGAGGGCAAAAGGCCCCTACAAAGCTTTGTGCCTATTTTCATATAGCCCCCATGTCCTGTCGGACACACTGAAG
>JAGGYK010000019.1 GCA_021162585.1 Deltaproteobacteria bacterium | reverse complement strand
TGATAACATAGCAGGCCGGTGGTTAGGGACACACTGTCAGTAAGGTCATACTTGAAATCTAGCCGTGAGGCAGCACCGCTGTATTCGGGAAGATCAAGTGTGCCCCCTACAAAGTTTAAATGGAGCCTCCTCCCCATGGATGTTGCGGGCATTAACCATGGAGGTGATGTTGTGAATATGGGGGACATTCTCCTCCAGGTCGTGATGAAGGGCCTTGAGTTTCTCCAGAAATTTTTGGCTAAAAACCTCATCAGACTCAATGGCGATAATAATATTTTTTCCTTGGCCAAACTGGTCGCGGAAGGCATGGTATCCCTTCAAAATTGGGTCGTCTTTGTGAACAAGGCCCTCGTTGGATGTGTCCACAGTCAGCCGAGGCAAGCCCGATGCCAGACTAGCGACCAAAGCAGCCATGATAACTATGGTTAACCAACGCCAACGACAAATGAGTTTGGCTAGGGATTCAAATCGCTTTTCGATACGTTTTCTAATTCCGCTCACATTCCCCTCCTTAAAGCCGACCCAGGGCAGCCAGGCAGCGAAGCCTGTTCAAACATAGGTCAAGAGGGGGTTACAGTCAAGAGGGCAAAGAGAGAGGGACAAACCTACGATATACATTTGATCTCCTCTGCGAGATGTCGGTAAATATTGGTATCAGAACCCTCAACACTAATTTATCCGCCAAAGGCGGACAAGGTGTCTCAGCTATATTGACACAAAGGGAAGGAGCCGTTTACTATTGGCAAAGACAAGCAAAAGATTTCATCTATAAGATATTGAGGTAGAAAACAAAGGAGAAACAATAAATACTACTTATAAGAAAACTGGAAAGAATTTTACGGAATGGTCATGGGAAAAGGGTATAGCCATGAAATTATTATCTTGGTGCTATAGACGACCAGATAAAGTAATATACGGTTGATTTAGGGCCTGGCAATGGATAAAAGAGAAAAAAGATGAAGAAAATAATAGGTTTGATTGTGAATCCCGTGGCAGGTATGGGCGGTAGCGTTGGTCTTAAAGGGACCGATGGTAAGATGTACGAGAAGGCCCTAGAACTAGGTGCTAAACCAGGCACACCTCTGAGGACTAAGGACGTCCTGTCCCACATCAAGAATAAGGATAGGATTACACTGTTTGTCGCCCCTGAGAAAATGGGAGAAGAGTATGTCAAGGATTTTGGTATACCGTTTGCGGTAATAGGCACGGTGGGCGACGATACCTCAGCAGAGGACACAAAAAGAATTGCTGGTAAGATGTTAATGGATGGTATTGAAATGCTCATCTTTGTCGGTGGGGATGGCACTGCGAGGGACATTTGCGATGCAATCGGTCTTAGGATACCTACAGTAGCAGTACCTGCTGGAGTAAAGGTTTTTAGTTCAGTGTTTGCAGTCAGTGCCAGGGCAGCGGCCGAGATGGTAGACGCCTTTGTAAAAAGCACTGATGTGACTGAGGAGGAAGTTTTGGATATAGATGAAGAGGCTTTTAGAAGGGGCCGCTTAGCCTCCACGCTTTACGGTTATCTCCTAGTGCCTAATACAAAAAGATTCTTGCAAGCAGGGAAGGAAGCCTCGGGCATGAGTAAATCCTCTATAGAAAATAAAAAGGAGAGTGCTTCATATATCGCCGAGCAAATGGATAAAAAAATCTTATATCTTCTAGGGCCTGGGACAACATTGAAGGCTATCGCTGATGAGATTGGGATCCCAAAAACACTTTTAGGTATAGATGCAGTCTTTGACAAAAAGTTAGTGGGAACAGATCTAAATGAAAAAGGCATCTTGAATTTGTTTAAAAGATATAAAAGGAAAAAGATAATTGTGACCCCAATAGGAGGGAATGGGTTTATCTTTGGCCGAGGGAGCAAACAGTTTACCCCGGATGTGATAAAGCAAGTAGGTAAAGAGAATATTATGGTGGTGGGAACCAGAGATAAGCTAAGCAAGCTGGACTGTCTAAGGGTAGATACAGGTGATCTTGAGGTGGATAGAACCTTGAGCGGATATACAGAGGCAACAATAGGCTATAAGGAAGGAATGATGGTGAAGATAAAGTGCTGAATAGGATTACAAGACTGGATATGAATGAGGTGCCCTATCCTCCCCCAAAGAAAATAATCGAGGCAGCCCAAAGGGGACTATCACATTTAAATCGATATGCCGAGCCCAAAGAGCTAGAATGGTTGCAAGGGCTCTTGGCCGACTACTCAGGGGTCTCCAAAAGACATGTAGTTTTGAGTCCAGGATCGAATCTCTTGCTAAGGGAGGCAATCCATATCTTTTCCAAGGGAAGGAAGGCCATTACAGTAAGCCCATCATTCCTTCCTACTATTCAGGCTGCAAAACAGTTTTCAACTAAGTTGGTCACAATCAGACTCAGCCCACCAGAGTTTGATCTGGACCCTGAACTTGTGATGGATATGCTAAATGAGCCCAGTCTGGTGATAATAGACAACCCTAATAATCCAACAGGTAATATACTCTTAAACCGCAAAATGGTAGAGGCTATAGTCGAAAACACAGACATACTTCTTGTGATAGATGAAGCCTATTATGAATTCTCCAAAGAGACCTTTGTGGATATGGTACAAAATCATTCCAATCTTGCGATTACAAGGACTATGGATAAAGCCTTTAGCTTGGCAGGTGCTCGAATTGGCTATCTAGTGGCCGGGGAGGCTTTTCTTGATGCATTTTCCTCTCTTTACGCAATCCTACCTCGACCCAGTCTATATGCTGCGATAGAAGCTCTGAATAATCCTGACTATATGAGAGAAAATGTTAATCTAGTTATTAAGGAAAGAGAGAGGCTACGGAAATCACTAAACAAATTAGGGGTCCATGTATATCCGAGTAACACCAATTTCTTGCTTATTAAAACAAAAATTCTTGATATAGCAAAAATGCTTAGAGACATCGGGGTGTTCATCTCAGACCTCTCAAATCAATTGTCACCAGGGTTTATAAGGGTCTCTATAGGCACTCGTGAAGAAAATGACACCTTTATAGCTGGATATACAAAGATTCTTGAAGCCTGTACTTGAAAATATTTCAAGTGTACAAAGGATATACACATCGAGATCAATGGTTAAAGACATGAATAAAAATTTTGTGGAAGATTTAAAAGATTGGTTTGTCAGTTATGTGCAACCATTTAAATCCGGAAATGCCGACCAGCAACAAAATATAATCCTAAAGGAAGAGCATACCAAACGGGTGTGCAAAGAAATTTTAGATATTGGGAAAGAGCTTGGATTAACGGATAAAGATCTTTGTCTGGCTGAAATTATTGCCCTTTTACATGATATTGGCCGATTTGAACAATACGCCCGTTATCAAACCTTTGCGGACCGTGACTCTGTGGATCATGCCGCTTTTGGTGTAAAAATACTTCAAGAAAATGGTGTTCTAAATAAGCTTGATAAACCAATGCAAAGCCTAATCCTGCGGACAATCTCTTACCATAACCGTCGGGCCTTACCTCAACAAGAGTCGGCTACATGTCTGTTCTTTAGTAAATTGTTGCGTGATGCTGATAAACTGGATATCTGGCGGGTGGTCACTGATTACTATTATCAGAAAGATGAAAAACGAAATAATGTGATTGAACTTGGTCTGCCTGATACCCCAGAGATCTCGTGCGATGTTTATAAGGATTTGATGGATGGAAGGATTGTGGATGTTACACATCTTAAAAATCTGAATGACTTCAAACTGCTTCAAATTGGGTGGATCTACGATGTCAATTTTACGCCAACATTTCAACGTGTACGAGACAGAAGATACCTAGAAATGATCCGTGATGTCCTGCCTAAATCAAATAAGATTGAGGAAATCTTCTCTGTGATTCAATCATACCTAGATGATAAAATACAAAACAAACAGGAAAAAACAAGCTTTAAAATATTATCTAACTGACTTGCCTTTCTTTTCTTTAGACGTCAAACATGCAACATACATTAAGGCTGTTGTCATAATAAGAAACTAAACATTATCTAATATCAATAGGCTGTTGCCTCTTTTTTCTCTTTCAAAAAGTCCCCCATAGGTTCTGATCAGAATTATTAGAAGACTCCTCGTTGCCACTTTCAAAGAGTGAAAAGCACTCAAGATAAAAAAGAAAAATCTCTATCTACGTCCTCAGTCTTGAGATAACTACTAACGTGATCATAAAGGGCTTGATTTCTGATGTATTTAAT
>JAGGYK010000132.1 GCA_021162585.1 Deltaproteobacteria bacterium | reverse complement strand
CTACAAAACTTTGTGCCTATTTTCATATAGCCCCCCATGTCCTGTCGGACACACTGAAGGATGAAAACAAAACAACATCCCAGTCCGCTGTCTCCCCCGTCTCAAACTGACCCCCGTCCCCTGATCCCTGACCCCTATTTTCATATAAACCCCCATGTCCTAGCGGACACAACGAAGCATGAAAATATCCTCGGGATTGGTTCCTTTCTCGCTTGCCTGCATCGATCTTTGATACATCCTTTAGGCATGCTTACGGGCGCTGTCTATTCGCCTTTCAGGCTCAGAAGGGAGCGATACCCCTTTAAGCAACGCCTAAGGATGTATTAGCAAATCGTGATGGAAGATCCGCTCAAGATTCCCCATCCCTCCTCTCGTAAAGTATTCTTATAGCCTTATCCCCCTAAGCCTAATGTCTCGTGCCTATAAAACGGAGAACGGAGAACGGACAACGGACAACGGCATTTTCATATAAAAATTTGGTCCCTTTGTGATTCTTGCACTAGTCACCACTGAAATGTCAGGTGTCAGGTAAGTTCATATCTACAATTCTTACAGTCTTCAATCTTTTCAGCAAAGAGCCTCTTTCAGATTCTTCACCCAGTCTGAGGTTTGTCACAACCGCACGCTTTATAACCATGGTCTGGTCTCCACGCCGGTGCGGCTGGGAATATCCCCATATCGCGTGGATGGCGTACGGACATCTGTTCACAAGCCCAAGAAAGAGCATAATATGCCCTTTCATACATAATGTGCTAATGCCATAGACAGCCTTATCTGAAAGAATGGCGATCTTATCCTGTTCAGAACTTTCATCATTAAAGGTCGCTACAAGCGTTCCAACTTTTGCTTGCAGACTTGAGTTTCTGGGTAACATAATCCCCACGGTTGCGAACACTTCCTGGATAAAACGGGAACAATCCTGCTCACCGTACATGCCACCCCAGCCATACGGTGCATTTAATAGTTTAAAGGCCTGAAGTATGACATTACGAGGTGTATACGAGAGATAGCCTTTGTGAATATCTGGTTCACGCACAAAGGCTGGAATGAACATGCAAGAACCATCTTTTAGGCGAGAAGGAATAAGGATCTCCACCACGTCCTGGTTCTTACTAACCCGACATGGAAACTTGGCTCCCATTCGTGCGCGAGCATGATAATCCCTTAAAGTAGGATCGAGGAAGATATCTGCCTTGGCGCTCGTCACTACTGCCAATGGCGATGCACGCATATAGTAAGTCAAATCCATAAGCGAACAAATTGCCACCTTCTCAGCCCTGATCCAACCCGAACTGAGCGGTGATATAGCATAAACCCATTTTTTATCCGCAGTGACATGCTGAATTGCCAGAGGTGTTGCGATATCCAGCGCGCTGTTCTGTAATTTGTCAAAATCGAGATTCATCTTTTTTGCGTAAAGGCCTTGGTTTGTGGGAAGAATCCTCTGGTTGGCGTATGCCACGGTGAGACCGAATTGGATTCTCACCTTTGCTGGGATTTTTGCCAGATTCATGTTTGCCTCAATCCTGCGAAAGAAATCAGAGCGTGCCCTTTTCCCGTTCGGAAAGTAGACTCTCTGTTTCACGATATATCTCAGCGACTTCTCCAGGGAATCACGCAGGTAGTCTCCTGGATAAAGGGGAGGATATTGCGATATATCCTTCACACTCTCAAGTTCATCGCGAATGTATGCATTGAACAATTGAATCTCTTCAGCAGACATGACCACCTTATCCGGGTTTGGGTGCAAATTGATCCAAAACCCTGGAGTATTCATTTCCGGCCTGGTGCCTAGTGGGAGAACTGGTGCTGCAAAGTACAGTCTCTCATTTGAGGCACATCCACCAATGCTCAGCAGAACTAAAAACACGATCCCTGTTTTAAACAAATGGCCGGAGAGCCGCGAGCATAAAGTTCTTACATTGTCAGACAATTCCATTTGAAAATAGCCTCCTACTAACATTGGCCTCATTTCAGTAAGTCTAAATGCCAAAATCCAAATGTCAAAGTCATTTCTTTTTAGATCGAAGAATGGAGGAGAATATTAAAGTGAGCCCTTGATCACCCCATAATCTTCGACATTCATTTTTCTTATCTGGATTTGCCTTTGCGATCATTCTAAGCCAATGTTTGGTTTCTTTAGACTCTTTTTTACAGATAGAAATTTTATGTTGGAAATCCTTCTTAGATTCTGCTCCATCTGCTTCCATATAGTTTGCCCCAATACTTGTTCCCGACCTTACTATCTGATTGATAAGCGGGTTGTTAATAGGATAGCTGGGAAGAGTTTTGACAAATTCGATGATTGCCTCACCAAATCGCGCAGTCTGCTCTTCCATGTCATATTTCTTTTAGGCATTTGGATTTTGGGCTTGATTTGATCCGCCTTTGGCGGAAGCTTTGTCATTTGTCATTTTTGGTTTAATAACCCGAACTACCTCTGACATTTTCATCTCCCTTTGTGCCGATTGGTCGGCATGTATGTCTCATTTATTGTTTTTCCTCAAATTTTTAGTGCATTTCCCCTATCCGCTTATAGGCGGATTTGTTTTGGTAGAAAGCGTTATTTTTGGGTAATTTGGTCTGTCACAGCCGCATTATTATTCCAGAGCGTCCCTAGCAGCCTCGCAAGATTAGCTTGTAGTCCCAAAAGCAATGAGAGCGCACTCCAACTTTTACACAAGAGGTGAGTTATCAGGCCTCAAGTTAGGAAATAGGGAAGAAAATAAGGGATAGTCACCGGTCTTGTACTCACTGCTGCACGATGTCAAAACGAAAAGTTTCCAATAGCTCTCCCTCTTGGTTAAGCACATCTACTCTCCATTCGCCGATCTCATGGGCCTGTATGATCTTTGAGCTGTATGTTCTCCAACTAGGAGAATTTATTGCCAGGGGGACATAGGCACGCTCAATATCACCGTAGTACCAGACATGACTAATTTCTGTAGAGCCTTTGGCACCAACAATCTTGGTAAAGCAGTAGAGCTTTGTAACCGTTGCCGGAAAACTGGTACCGGCATCAACAACTTCATGATTCACTACATTCTGACAGATAGCGCCAAACTCTATTTTCAGAGGAGCAGCCTTCTGGGCCCAAGCAGCAGCCTTCAAGAATACACATAATGTCATGAGTGTAATGATAACAACAAATGTCAAATAATAGTGGCGTTTCATAATATCTCCTCCTTGGATAAGTTTATTTCGTCGAGTTGGCAAGGGCTGACCCCTTGAGACCTTTGCACAACTGCTTGTCTGTTATTGTGGGGAGCATGTGCGACGAAGCAATCCCATTAATTAGAAGCAGTTAGAGATTGCTTCGCGGAGTTTATCCGACTGAGGCGGACTCGCAATGACAATATGGGTATTATGCAAAGGTCTCTCCTTGTTTTCCCCTGTCCTCATATTTCCAAGCAAAAATGGTTATCCTGCATGCACGCCCTTTGTCAACAGGTTTTTGCCTATCAAATCCGCCAATGGCGGATGAAAGCTGGAGAACAACTATAATTTGACAATAGTATCATATTCATCTAAAGAGTGATGGTTCACAGGATTTTTTACCAGGACAAAGATAGGAGAGGATTATACAAAAAAATGATGATTATTCCACCTGAGAAGATTGCATTTGATTTTGACGGAGTAGTGGCAAACACCTTTCGATCTTTCATTAATATTGCAAGATCACACTATGAGATTGAGATTAACTACAAGGATATAACAAGGTATCAGATAGGAGAGGTCTTGGATATCGATCCTGAAATTATAGAAGAGATTGTAGAGATTCTTACCAATTATCCCCACGAGATAGATCTCATCCCAAATCAAGGGGCAGTGGGTGTTCTTGAGAGGATATCATCCATTACCTCACTGCTGTTCGTGACCGCACGACCTTTTGGTGATCCTGTTAAGCTGTGGCTTAAGAAGCACTTTTCAGATGGGATCAGTGAGAGTGTAGAGGTGGTGGCCACGGGCAATAATACAGAGAAACTCCCAGTGCTCAAAGCCCGTGGGATAGACTACTTTATAGAGGACAGGATAGATACCTGCTTCCTTCTCTCTAAGGAGGGTATTACCCCTATTGTCTATGAGCAGCCATGGAACAGAAAGAAACACCCATTCCACGTGGTCAAAAACTGGGAAGATATTGCTAGTCTCATCCAGTGGTGAGAGCACTACCTGACCTGTTCGTCTATCCTCCTGAGGCTGTTTATATATTGTGCTGTAAGATCCACGTATAATTGTTGCCCCCACATCATATATTCCTTGTGCCGCTGTTCAAGATCAGCCTTATAGGAGGCAGGAGATCCTCCATATATCTTATAATCAGGGATGGCCTGATCTTTCTTGACCAGGGAGTGCTCTGCAATGATAGACCACATACCAACCACTGAGTTATCACTTATGGTAGAGTTCATGCCGATGACGGCAAAGTCTTTGATGGTGGTGTTGTGTATTATTGCCCCATGGCCTATGGTCACCCTCTTGCCTATCTGCACCATATCAACACAGTGGATGATCACTCCATCTTCCACTGCAGTTTCATCAGCGATGATAATGGTGCCAAAATCCCCTCTGATGATAGCCCCAGGGCCTATCCAGCAATGTTTTCCTATCCTTACATTACCTATGATCTCAGCACTCGGCGCTACCCATGTCCCTTCCCCTATTGTTGGTCCTTTGTTGTTGAATTCATAGATTGCCATAGTTCCTCCATTTCGTTTAATCCTATCATATTTTCTTCAAAGATCCAATGATTGAGTGGAGTTAATCTTCGGAAACAGGAGCGGGACGTCGCATTTGTTTTATTTTACCTCGGAAACGCTTGGTCTCGAATCGGTGCCTCTTCGATGCAAGTGTTGGCCTTGTCTTTTGGCGAATTTTAGGCCTTTCACATGCCTTGCGGATCAACTCGATCAGCCGATCAATTGCGTCCTGACGATTTCGATCCTGCGTACGGAATCGCCGGGCGTGGATAATCAGTACACCATCTTCAGTAACCCGCCTGCCAGCAAGATGAATCAAACGTTCGCGGACATCATCAGGTAGGGAAGGGGACTTGCGCACATCAAAACGCAGTTGCACGGCTGTTGCCACCTTGTTTACATTTTGCCCGCCCGGTCCTGAAGAGCGGATAAACTCCTGTTGGATCTCGCTTTCGTGAATTGCAATAGTACGTGTAATGCGAATCATGTCTCTAGCTTACTCCCAACTAGTGATGCATTCAAGGATCGCTCTGACATTGCTATTACCAATCAAGTGAAGTTTCCCGCTAGCCTGAGGCGGGTGTCTGTCACGCAGGACATGGCAGTTCATATGGCTTTTCTCAAAATTTCTATGAGTTCCTCATCTGTCAAGATAATAGGATTCCCCTTCATACTGCTTGCCTTTTGAGCCTTTGCCACCACAGTCGGGAAGTTCTTCTCTTCTAATCCAAATTTGGACAGCGATGGCATCTTTAATGCCGCGCAAAGATCTTGCACCCATGCAACACCATCAGCCGCCCGAGCCGTGTTTGTTCCTGTTAGAATCTGGGCCACTTCATCATACCGGGCCAATGCCGGAGAGCTGGGTGCACTGGTTTGCAATGAATGCACATTGGCTTCCATGACATGGGGCAGAAGCCGAGCGCAGATGAGGCCATGTGGAGCAAAGGATATGCCCCCCAAGGGCGCGGCCAAGCCATGCACTGCTCCCAGTTTCGCATTTGCCAGGGCCAATCCGCCGAAGAGGCTTGCCAGGGACATGTCTTCACGCGCGGGCTTGTTGCTCCCATCTTCATAAGTTAGTCGTAATGAACGAGCAGTCCGTTTGATGCCCTCACGGCATATCGAGTCTGTAAGTGGGTTTGTTTTGTTAGAAACATAGGCTTCCATGAGATGGGTAAGTGCGTCCAGACCAGTGGTGGCGGTTACTGTTGGCGGCATTGAGTAAGTTAGTACAGGATCAACCACACTCACACGAGGCAGCATTAATGGAGAGCGCATGCTTACCTTGACCCCATGCTCGAGAGAACCCAGTACTGCATTGCGCGTGACCTCAGCGCCTGTACCGGACGTGGTTGGAATCGCTATGTATGGTGCTGGTTTTTGGGACAGGGCTTGACCATGGCCAATGACCTCCAGATAGTCCATTGGTTCGCCGCTATTAGTCATGAGTGCAGCAATCACCTTGCCAGTATCGATGACACTACCGCCGCCAATGCCGATAACAAAATCGCACTCAGCCTGGCGGGCGAGTTGCACCCCTTTTAGCACTATAGTTGTTGTTGGTTCCCCAGGTACATTAAACGTGAGACATTCTATCCCTTGTTTGTTCAGCTGTTCCAGCAGACCTGCGGCGCGTTTAAGGGTGTGGCCTGCCACGACAAAGGAGCGATGACCCATCTCTGCCGCTAGTGGAGCAACTTCCTCTATTGTACCCGGGCCAAAAATGATACGTTTGGCAGTGGAAAATTCAAATCGCATGGTCCCCCCTGACTATTAAGTAACTAGTTTTTATACAAGGTCAAGATTTTGCCAGATTTGGATCAGCTTTATAATCTCTTTTGACAGCTTAAATATTACCATGACTCAAATTGGCAACGTATAACTAGTCCCAGTCCTTATCATCTGGAAATATATTGGTGTATTTGATACTGGTGCGTGGTTCAGCCATCATGTTACCTACAGCATCGCGCCACTTTTGATAATGCGCTGTTTCTTTATGCCGGGCGGGGTCATCCGGCGTGCGATAGACCTCTATAAGTACAAAGCGAGTCGAGTCATCTTGTTGCTGGATAACGTCAAAACGTACAATACCTGGCTCTTGTATGCTGCTGCGGGCGTTTTCAAGTGTAGCAGCCTTGAATGCTTCAACCTGGTCGGGTTTAACATGGACAAAAACATGGACTATAAACATAGCGCCCTCCTTGTATTGAATGAGAACTTTTAATTTTTATCTATATTAACCTTACACAATATTCCAACCTATGCCAAGCCATATCAACGATCGAGATCAGCGATGCGAGTTTTTGAACATTCCATGGAGTGATGGGATAAGAATTAATGTATATTGTAGGTTTGACCTTATTTCTGCTCTATTCATGCTATCCTAGCTCTTGTTCAAATGTTTCATCCACAAAAGATTTATTAGGAAGATCCCTGTAAAGCGGATCAGCTTTCTCATCGCAGTATCCGAGTGGCAGATGTCGTGTCCATCCTTCAGCATAGTCATAGCGTCCTGACATACTGCCGACATCTTTGCACATCTTTTCCATGGTTATCAGAAATGAGTCAATGCCCTGGTTTGAATCGAGCCATTTCTTTTGGCTTTTATGCATGGTAAGCATCTCACGTTTAGCCTGCATCATGCTGGAGATGTTGACATACATCCCGGGACGTACCAGCTTGCGGAGCGAGTCCCGCAGTCCGTAGGGCAGAGAGTGATAGATTGTCACCGGCAGATCAACTGGCGAGCGTGGTGGATCCACCATAAAATTGGGCATCCCACGCGTGAATGCGGCTGTCAGCACCAGACGAGTGGTGTTCATGTGGTCCTCCATATATTCCTGAATAGAATGGGTCAGGATAATTTCAGGAGCCACCTCGCGTATAATTGATCCTAAGCGCTCCAAATTTTTCTTTTCGTAAAAGATTTCAATATCTTTGGCCAGGCTTTCATGATAGATGGCCCTGGCGAACTCCGCTGCATTGATGCTTTCTTGCCGGCGAATCCTGGCAGTGGTTTTGATATCGTATTGATTTGTTCCGCAACAACCATTAGCAAGAGTCATATAATGGATTTCATAGCCAGATTGATTCAAAAGGATCAGGGTTCCTGCTATCATAAACTCGATATCATCAGGGTGTGCTCCAATGGCAAAAGCTCGTTTAGTCATAGTTCCCTCCTAAGTTCATTTACTGGGACTCCAGAGCATCCTACTTGCCAGAACAAGCTGCAGGATCGCCCATGGGCCATCCTTGCAACGAGTGTTCTTACCTTGACACCCCTTGGCAGGGCTTAGTGCATTTCCGCATCGCATCTCCCAATAGCGCTACGCAAAAAGTTGAACTGCACGTTCGGGTGATCAGCTAGTAAGGATATAGGCACAGAGGTGTCGACGATCTTTTTGGATATCATTAGTGTTGTAAGACGCATCCCAAAGGGGTTGTCATGTATCCCTGCATGCCAGATCGATACCTTCTCAGCCTTCCACGTTTCTAAAGGGCCGACTGTGACCGCCTGAGGCGGCACGTTCTGCACCACGCCACCACCTGAAGTGCGTGCATTCTGGATCATTGTCATTGGGGTCGACAATGCGTGTCCCGAGCTTGCAATGGTCTTCAGGCAGGGGCGGATTGTCTTTGTACTGTCCCTCACGCCTGGGCAGATCGTTAAAGGCCCAATGTTTAACCTCACCCTGGCCGCCCTGCATGATTACGCACCGGGCCTTGTTCCAGCTTTTGATATACTCTTCCTGATTGGCCACTGGAAAATAAATATTCTCGAGAGGCATGCGCAGGTCATCACGAATATGGTTAAAACAGAGTTCCATGTCAGTCCGGGCAAAGCTGAGGGGAAACTTGATATCTGCCACCTTACCGTCAACAACCCATTCATCCATACCCCAGAAATGACAGTACCGCAGGTCGATTTCGAGCTCGTTGACCAGTCGGGCAACAAGCGGGAGTTGTTCAGTGGGGCCTATTGGACCACAGATGCCGGCAGGTCGGTCTTTGGTTGCCTGCCGCCAGGAAGTAATATACTCCAGCGCTTCGGCGAGGTAGAAATCCTCGATGGTATTGTAGAACTTTACGGTGAATTCTTTTCGACTCAATCCCAGCAGATCGTTCGCAGTGAGTCGGGCAGCGTCATCCAAAATCTTTCGATCCAGCGTGGTGTAGTCCCACCAGCCAGGTGCAATCTTGCTTATCAATCTCATACTTGCCCCTTTTTTCACAGACTCCAGTATCTGCTCAAAATTCAGTGGAATCTTAAGCAGATAATGAAAAATGAAGATTACAAAATGTAAAACTCAAACTTATAATGACGTTAGTAGCAAAGTCTGATAAGCATTTTGAGACCTTTGCATGATACGTATATTGTCCCGCCTAAGGCAGGCGAATCCGCTCCAATGACTGGGAGCATGGTTGCGCAAAAGTCTCACTACAGGAGATGTTTTGCAACTCTCCTCGCATAGCTAGGAATTTAGATCTGTTTGTCAATAATAAAGATTTGACCCCCTTATTCTTTTATGCTTGTATTTTCGTTATGTTATACACCTTTATGCCCATGTGCTTAATAAACTCACGCTAGAACCTTGACTTATTTCTATCCCTGGATTAATTATTTGCTCAT
>JAGGYK010000177.1 GCA_021162585.1 Deltaproteobacteria bacterium | reverse complement strand
CTATAATATTTTTGTCATTTCATTTCTTGATTAAGATAAAATAATGGAAAAAAATTTGTTTTTCATGGGTGTGTATGATAATAGGCATTAGGCATGAGGTATTAGGCTAAAGGAATAGGGCTATAACGAGAATAGATTTCGAGGACGAGGGATGACGGCTCTTGGGCTTATCCTTCTAGCGCGATTTGCTAATACATCCAGGGCGGAGCGGAGGAAAAGAGATTTCAACTTTTTTGACAAAGGGCAAGTTTTGGAATCGTCCGAAGTGAGCCCTAGATGTATCAAAAAATGCTTTTGGCAAGCGAAAAGGGTTCGGGCAACAACCTGTAGGGATCTTCCTGCTTTTTCTTGACCTTCCTGTTATCCTAAGATTTATGCCTCTATTGTAATCTTCATTGAGGCAGCCTTATAGGTGACTTCTTCATGGTAGCTGACAGTGGTCTTTTCCACACCATTTGAATCAAAGAGCCTCTCTTCGAGCCGTTCCATCCCATTCATGACCCGAGAGTAGGTTTCATCAATCATATCTGCGATATTATTTGGCAGGGGACCTAAGATCCTCTTTGTCTCCTTGAAACCTTCATTGATTGCATCGATAAGTTTGTCGAAAAGGGCTCTTAGCTTTTCCATGTCCTTATCCTCTTGTGCTCTGAACCTATTCACAAGCTCTCTTGCAAAGTCAACGATCCTTTCGGCTGTTTCCTTGGGACCAAAATAATCATCAAGAGAATGAGGATTGGCTTCAGGTGCAGACTCTATGTTCGCGCTGGTCTGGCTGATCTCATAATGAACCATTCTGTACATGGCCTTGTAGCTCAAGTGAATGGAAAGCTCTGACCCATCTTTCCCCTCGTAATCCACCTGCATATTGGCTTGAAAAGCACTTACCTGCTCATGGTAAGAATAGCAGTTCCCACAATAGCTTGGGGCAAGAGAGGCCTCCTTTCCTTGAAAAGAAGAGAGATCTACTAAATCAGAAATAGCCTTTGATCCATCAGTTTTGGCTCGATTCGATGGAACCTCTTTTGCTTGATGATTCGGTGGAAAAAATGTTTGGGGTACATAAGTTGGTATCTGACTAATACTTGCGGTCATCCTTGGCCTCCTTTTCTTTAACATCCTTGTTGAAAAATTTACACTTACCATGCTTATCGACATTTTTTGAAGACACTTGAATAAATTTCTGGGATGTACGATACTATCTTGATCATCGAGCACCCATCGATTTCCTCAACAAGTAACGGGTTACTCAAACTTCAGAGCGGATTTGAGTGATGAAAAATCTTTATCAGGGAGGTGCTAGCTGCGTCCCGACTTCCAAATTATTACTATCCAATGAGATCCAATGTAAATACTAGCTATCTTGATATTGCCTTCTTGGGTGTTATTGTCTATACACATGTCTATCGAGAACTGCGAAGGCAAGCACTCTTGTGTAATATCTCCTGCAACAAGCCGATAGGGAATAATGATGGATAGACAAACTCTTAAACTGGCAAGCCGGGTTACACTGTTGGGGTTTGGTATTAATATTGCCTTGGCTGCTGTAAAATTAATGGCAGGTATTATTGGGAGAAGTTCAGCTCTCATCGCAGATGCCGTGCATTCGCTCTCTGATCTGATCACAGATGTTATTGCTATTTTAGGTGTAAGGATAGGAAACAGACCAGCAGATACATCTCATGAGTATGGTCATGGTAAGATTGAGACTCTAGCCACTGCCATTATTGGGATAATGTTGTTTCTGGTAGGTCTTGGGCTTTTCTTATCTGGAGCAAACAAAGTCCTAGATACCTATAGAGGTCACATCCTCCTTAAGCCAGGATGGGTTGCCTTTTATACAGCTATTATCTCTATTGTAATAAAAGAATGGCTCTATCGCTATACCATGAAGACAGGAAGGCAGGTAAATAGTAAGGCTATTGTTGCAAATGCTTGGCACCACCGCTCGGATGCCTTCTCCTCAATAGGTTGCGTAGTTGGTATTGGTGGGGCTATCTTGCTTGGGCAGAGATGGAGAATCCTTGACCCAATTGCAGCAATAGGGATAAGCATATTTATCATCAAAGAGGCCTTTAATATCATCCTTCAATGTATTAACGAACTAACAGAGAAGTCTCTTGGTGAGGAGATGGAAGCAAATATTCTAAGGGTCATAATGAGCGTGCCCGGGGTTAAGAACCCACATAATCTGAAGACACGCAGCATTGGGAACGCTCATGCCATAGATGTGCACATCGAGGTGGACAGCTCTTTGAATATTGTCCAGGCCCATGACATATCAAGCAGGGTGGAGGAGAGGCTAAGAGATCTCCTTGGAAAAGAGACCTTCATATCAGTCCATGTAGAACCACCAACATAAAGATGGCATTTTTTCAAATTTCCGAGTATAAGTGAAAGACTATCATCAAAATAGGAGGAAGATATGTTTGATTACATGCTTACCCAAGAACAGATCAAGATAAGGGATGAGGTTCGCGACCTGGTCAAGTGGGTGCCTAAACAGATGATCCTGGACATGGACAAAGATGAGATCAAGTTTCCAAAAGAGTTTCTTAAAGAAGCCGGGAAACGCAATCTCATGGGATGTCGCTATCCCAAAAAGTGGGGTGGCAGGGATATGGACTGGGTGACAACCTGCATGATCATGGAAGAGGTTGGGACACTTGGCTATGAATTCGCTTGCGTCTTTGGTGTTGGAGCCGAACTTGTGTGCGATGCCATTATTCTGCACGGCACGGATGAACAAAAAGAAAGGTATGTAAAACCCCTTTTAAAGGGTGATATATTCGCTGCTGAGTGTTTGACCGAGCCAAGGGGTGGATCTGATTTCTTCGGTGCTACTACTATTGCTGAGGACAAAGGTGATTATTTCCTCTTAAATGGTCAAAAACGTTTCATCGTTGGTGGTGAAGGTGCAGACTTTTTCCTGCTCTATGCCCGTACCAACCCTGAAGCCAAATCTCACGAGGCACTGTCAGCTTTAATTGTTGACCGAGGCCCAGGTGTAGAAACCAAATACTTATACGGTCTTATGGGATGCAGGGGCGGAGGTACTGCCCGCCTTGTCTTTAAAGATGTAAAGGTACCTAAGAAAAATATTGTTGGCAAGATAGGCGGAGGATATGCAGTCTTCAATACCATGATGATCCCTGAACGCTTAGGTACCGCTGCCATGACAATTGGGGCAGCAAGGCCAGCGCTAGATATCGCTACCAGCTACACTGCGCAAAGAAAGGCCTTTGGCCAGGTAATTAACCGGTTCGAGGGGGTAAGCTTTCAGGTGGCAGAGGCTGTCATGCTTTTAGACGCATCACGTGCCATGGCTTATGCAACTGCCCGCGCTGTTGATGCAGGAGTTGATATGTATCGCATTCGTAGAATGGTATCTGAGTCCAAGAAATTTATTACTGAAGCGTGTCAAAAGGCTGTCCACAATTCCATGCAGGTCCTTGGTGGAATTGGCTATACCAACATATTTCCTGTTGAGCGTATATTCCGTGATCTGCGTCTTGCCTCGATCTGGACTGGCACCAGTGAGGTTATGGCTATGATTGTGGCCCATGAATGGTACAGAGAATTTTTCACAACAAGGCAGGCTCGTCTTGCGCGTAACTTTGAGGCAGATGCAGAAGGTGCAGATGCTGTAGATGAAAAGATATACGAATAAGCAGATTTGAGAAATCCTTTTGCCACTTTTCTGGTAAAATGTAGCAAACTCGAGTTGAGTCCTGACTCTTTGTTAACAAACCGCTATATCTTTGCTCCTAAAGTCCATAACGATTGAATGAAGGAAAAATCCTATGTCAGAACAAAAATTGGGAAATCCCGCGGTTGTTGGGTTAGCAGGATTCGGTATGACAACACTTATTTTACAGTTTCATAATGTGGGTTTGGATGCAATGTCCCTGCTATTATGGCAACCAGGGTGCTGGAGTCAGAAAGGGACCGAAAACTCACCATCCTTATAAATCCTTTCATGTCATGTTCTGCAAGGCTACCTATATATTGCTTGCAGGTACATTCTTTGCGCAACATGCCGGTATAGTGGTCTTTTCTATCTATATACTGGGTATAGTAATGGCAGTTGTTGTAGGCCAGATATTCAGCAAGACCATATTCAGGGGCAAGGCAGCACCGTTTGTCATGGAACTACCGCCATACAGGGCCCCTACCCTCCAGGGGCTTATCATACACATGTGGGACCGCTCTAAGCAGTTTCTTAAAAAGATGGGAGGGATCATATTAATAGGGTCTATAGTGGTATGGACACTTTCCAGTTTCCCCAAGGATGCCCCGGGGCATGAGACATACCTGGGTGAGATAGGTGGCATCATCGAGCCTATCATGGAGCCTATTGGTTTAGACTGGAAGGCCTCTATTGCCCTGGTTGCTGGCATAGTGGCAAAAGAGATTGTAGTAAGTACCATGGGGGTAATATATTCTACAGAAGATGAACATAGATTGGGAGATGCCCTTCAATCATCAGGGATGACACCCTTGAGAGCCTATGCATTTATGGTATTTGCATTATTGTATATACCATGTATTGCCACATTTGCTACTATGAAGGCTGAAATGGGCTCCTTTCGATGGGCCCTGTTTGGATCAACTTATTCTCTGATTCTGGCCTGGGGCTTGAGTTTTGTCATCTACCAATGCGGCAGATTGCTCGGATTTGGGTAAAAGACCTAAGAGTTTTATTGGTTGGATTAGTTTTGTTGGTTTAATTGGTTATGTCAATGAAGCAAAAAGAAGGGTTTCCCTTTGGCGGGCCGATGAGGGCAAAAGGCCCCTACTTAAAAAATCAGTTGGATTTAGCGGTAATCGTGAAGCTAACTGTTTAATCTTTGTTTCACTCAAAACTCAAAACCGATAGGAAGTCCACAACTCAGAACATGGAACATTGAACTTAGAACATAGGATGTTGTTTACTATTTACTATTCACCAAACCCAAATGCATATCCCTTCAGGCTTATCTTTGCACATGGGCTCATATTAAGATCACTTGAAGAACTAAAGTTATGAGAACCACTTCTATTATGATCATCCCATGTTATATAAACTATAATTTCTTTACCACTTTTTAAGTCTTTCACAGCCCAAAATCTATAGAAACTCTTTTTGTTTAACCCAAGAGGATTATCAGGATCTTTATGCCATGATGGTATTAAATCTGGTGCATCTAAAGAAAGCATCTCTAAAGTATTTAACTTAGAATTTGCCAAGGTTGTAGCATAAGTAAGATTGTCAGCATATGAACTGGAGTGTAGGCAGACCATATATATCTTCACAATAGAGGCCAAAGAGATAAGTATAATAAGAAGGGCTATCATTACCTCTATAAGACTAAAGCCATCTTTCATCTGCATTTCTCCCAACTACCTCTATATCGCCATACCTGAACTACCCCGGAAGCCGGTAGTACACGCAATGCAAATGATGTATCCTTTGATGTAAGGTATATGGTACCCGCATTACAGCTACCCATATTAGAAAAATTAATCCTGTTTTTTACCAGGCTGATACCGTCATGATCTATAGCTGTATTATTAGGGCCAGAGGTAGCAAGTGAGCCAAATTTTATACCCTCATCAAGATAGAAAGGCCCTTTTTTCTCCTCTCCACTGTCTAAGATAGCATCTCCATCCACATCACAGAAGGCAAAAAACTTCATCTCCTCTGGGGTAAATACTACACGGTATGTTATACTTTCCTTTATTGCCTTTAATCGCACACGATCTAACAGTGCTGCAATTGTGTCTACCTGTCTTTCTAATTTAGATCTAAAGACCCACCGACCCATACCAGGCAAGGCAATACTGGCTAATACTGCCATAATCACTATCACGATCATTAGTTCAACAAGGGTTACACCCTGGAAACAGTTTCCAGTCCTCAGTAATCGGCCCTCAGGCCTGCCTGGGCTGTGCCCTAACATTGGAAGCAGGCATTCTCTTCTGGAAACTTCAACAATCCGCTGGATTATTCGCCGCTGTGAGTCCTTGACTTTTCTACTTGTTCTCACTTAACCCTTTCTACCTTTGGCAAAACATCCCTTAATCTTAATCCCTTTTTATCCTGATCCCTGATCCCCGGAGACTGTTCCATCCCTCGCAAAGCTCTTACCTCATCTGTTCTCTTATGATTAGATCAGACCTATTAAGGTGAGCAAGTATAAGATTTACAAGATAGCTCCCCCATAACAACTCCCCCTCAACATCAAGCCAGGCACACTTCATCCTGTCACAGGCAAAAACCTTATCCAGAGGCCTTGCAAAACGTCTTCTAGTAAATACAGATGGTACCTTTATATCTTTAGTAAACATAAACCACTGCTTAATACCATTTTCATTAAAAGGAGATAGTGTTTCATGACCTAGAAAAAAATCGTCCATAAATGGGATAACCTCCTTAAGCCTCTTTAGGATCATCTCTGAGGCCCAGGAGAGACTCTCTGAAAACGAAACAAGCGAGCCATCCATATTTATCTTGCTCATCAAGGACATATGTGTATATTTCTGAGCCCGTGATACCCTGAGCACTAAAGGGAAAGACAGGTCCTCAGGAGGTGAAATAAATAATAAGTCTCCCATACCCACAGGGATAACCTGTGAGTCCAGTATATAGTTACCATATAGCAGAAACCCCGCCTCATCCTTATCTTCATGCGAGGATAAATCCTCAGTAAGATAATACCTGGCCTTTATGTTAATATCGTCAACCTTCAGGCTCAAGACCTGATTGTCATGATATATCATAGATGCATCATGACCTTTTATATAATCACCTTTTGCAGAAGAAAGAGATTCACCCAATACCTTTTTAAATAGTCTATAATCTGTGCTGTAAAACCCCTGCATACCACACATGCCCCGAAGATAGCTCATATAGTTGATCTCCGATGTTCTGGTTAGTCCTGATACGAGAACCTCCTCCCATATTTCCATCTCAGGAGCTCGCTTCTTTGATTCCTTGAACAAACCAACCGGGTTTATAAAGGCTTGATCTGCCAGGGCTAAATATTTATTAGTGCATCTCCTTAGATGAGTAAAATCTTCATACAACCTAACTGGATTTATATCGAGCCTCTCCCCAGGAATGAGACTTTGAATAAAATTTATATTACGCATATTGATCCTATCCGGGATGTTGGCATCTATAGACCGTAGCAGGGGTTTAAGGGTATGTTTCCAAAACGGGACTGTCACCAAAGATGGGATAAAACTCCTCCATTTTTCCTCCTTATGATCCTGTGGAGATGTATCTACCCATAGGCATGAGAATCCTTTGGTAGCAAGTAATGCACATACCAAAAGCCCTGAGAGCCCTTCACCTAACCCAGCTATATCATAAGTTCTTTTCATAAAGCCTCAATTCCATCCTCATTTACTACCTTGATTCCCATATCTGATAACATAGCTGCCGCCACACCAACACCTTTTATCCACTTACCAGATATCTTTACCATATGGGATCCACAAGATGGACTATCCTCTTTGAGGATAGCTCTTTTAGTGTTTAAAGTCTTTGCTAGTATACAGGTCTGCTGACCCCCTTTTATAAAATTTTCAGTAACATCTTCTCCAGCTGAATTTATCAACCGAGCTTTTCCCTTAAGCACATCCCTGCCATCTCCCCCAATTAGATCAGAAGGGGGCCTGGGTGTAGACAACCCACCCAGTTGTTCTGGACATACAGGTATTGGTAAAATATGCATATTCTTAGTAAGTTCAATACTGTATTCCGACTTCCCGTCATATCTACATGCAATACCTAACAGGCAAGCGCTTACCAGCACAGGCTCTTTTATATGTGTAGAGGGGGATTTATCATGCATTGATCCTCATCCTTTTTTAGCCCATCAATAAACACTTTCCTGCCTTCAATCTTAAGTCTTCCTTGAGCAAATAGTTGTATGGCCTTAGGGTATATCTTGTGTTCCAGACGTAAAATCCTTTCCTGCAACTGCTCTTCTCTATCATCAGGATATACAGGCACTGTTGCTTGGATGATTATAGGACCAGTATCAACCCCCTGGTCTACAAAGTGTACAGTACAACCAGAGAATCTCACGCCATGATCTATGGCCTTTTGTCTTACTCCAAGACCTGGAAATGAAGGTAATAGTGCAGGGTGTATATTCATAACCCTACCAGGAAAATGCTCTAAAAACTCAGGGGTGAGAACACGCATAAAGCCTGCAAGTGCTACTAAATCTACATTGAAACCATTTAAGACCTTGACAAGCTCCATATCAAAACGCCTTCTATCCGGAAAACCCTTATGAGATACCACCCTTGTTGGTATTCCTTTATCCTCTGCCCTTGTAAGGGCAAAGGCACTAGCATTATTACTTATAACTATAGCAACCTCACCATCTACCTCACCTCTGAAGCTGGCATCTATTATGGATTGAAGGTTAGTACCACTACCTGATACCAAAACTCCTATCTTTATCATCCCAAACTACTCCTTAGTTAATGATAACAGAAGGTTGTCCTGATTTGCGCTGTTCAATGTGGCCTATAATAGCACCAGACTCATTGAGTCCTTTTAATCTTATAAATACATCATCTGCTTCTTTTGGTGAAACAATAAGGATAAGCCCAATCCCCATATTGAATGTCCTGAACATTTCATTCTCATCAATGTCTCCTATCTTCCGGATGAGATTGAATATGGGTGGTATCTCCCATGATTGCCTGTCAATAACCGCACAAGATCTTTTAGGCAAGATCCTGGGTATATTGTCTATAAAACCACCACCCGTAATATGCACTATACCCCTTATTTTAAAATCCCTGATAAGATTAAGTACACTCTTTACATAGATACGTGTAGGTATTAATAGCTCCTGTGCCAAAGGCTTACCTAGATCTTCCACATGGGAATTGATATCCATTTTGGCAATATCAAAAAACACCTTTCTAATCAGTGAAAAACCATTACTATGGACACCAGAGGAGTTAAGACCTATAATTATATCCTTTCTCGCAATCCCTGAACCATTTATGATGTTCTCGCTACCCACAGCACCAACACCAAAGCCTACCAAATCATACTCATCCTTGCCATAAAAACCTGGCATCTCTGCTGTCTCTCCACCAACCAAGGCACAGCCTGCATCTTTACAACCTTTGGCTATACTAGATATGATAATCTTGGCTCTATCTATATCAAGCTTACCTGTGGCCAGATAGTCCAGGAAAAACAATGGCTGAGCACCCTGAACAATAAGATCATTCACAACCATGGCCACAAGATCTATACCAACACCCTCATGGCAACCTGCCATAGAGGCTATCTTAAGCTTTGTGCCTACACCATCTGCAGATGCTATCAGTATTGGGTCTTTATATTTGGTTGCATTAAATCTAAAGAGACTGGCAAACCCCCCTATACCGCCAATAACTTCAGGACCAAGAGTAGATCGAATAATTGGTTTTATGGTATTTATAAAGAGATTCTGTTTATCTATATCAACACCAGCCTGTTTATAAGTTATCCCCATCAATACACCTCCAGATGAATTAAAAGACAGTCTACTATATGCCAAGACAAGAGCATAAGTCAATTGTGCTTTTGTCGTAGCCATTCAGTGAAGCACAAAATCGCGTAGTTGATACATTAAGGATTATAGGGTAAGTTCGCCAAGGGCGGAAAGGGTTTTTCTCCCGTTTCCCGAATGGGACAATAAAAAAACTCCGGAGGGGTCGACCCAAAAAGATCGAAAAATAGAAACATCCCCTTTTCGGTCCGGACCCGCCCTTTTCGGGCCCAACCAACGAAACTAAACAATGGTAATAACCAGTTTCATAAGCAGGTATAATACCTCCTTTACCAACTGATAAAATTATTATATGATAAGTGTATCCTGTTAGAAAGGAACATGAGATGAAGAGATTATTAGCGTTTCTACTAACAGTCTTGGTAATGGCCTGTGCAACACCAGTATGGGCAGATGCTGTATATGTAATAAGGGGTGACCATCAAAGCGAGGGAACATATATGGCTCCCCGTGTATATTCAGCACAACCTGGTGTTAAGTCAGACAATTACGAGACCTTAAAAAACAGCTATCAATTAATATACCCCGGATATAGAGATCGCGATTCTTACAATAAATATAATGTATTCCCGATCATCTGGACTATGATGGAGATAATGACAGAATATGGGCCGGTTAGAATATTAATCCCTATTGATTGTAGATATACTCCAGGTTTCTAGAGGCGGGGCTGACATTTTTCGTACTTTGGG
>JAGGYK010000270.1 GCA_021162585.1 Deltaproteobacteria bacterium | reverse complement strand
CTCTTTGTTAAAAGGGCCACCTGAACCTCTGGCGATCCCGTATCTCCCTCATGCCGCCCAAATTTATCCATGATCTTCCTCTTTTCCTCCGTGCCTAAAACCACAATGTTTCCTCCTATTTCTATGGTCTACTCTTTAAGCTAACATAGCGATTAATCCAATGTAAACACTTAAAATTGGAGTTACCCTAATGAGCCCAGCTCAAAAACAGCTAAACCCCCGTTCTATATACCCAAAGATCCCCCCCCTCCTCTGAACTCGGGCCACGCATAATAATTCCAGATCTTTACTCAAAATAGCGACTCTGTCCCCTTCATTTGCTGTAACGTCATCTATTAACCAAGAGATCTGGATAGGTCTCCCCTCCCTGATCCCTATTGCGCCTTCATGCACAACCCTTGCTTTTGATAGGCTCAACGCTTTACTTAAAGGGATAACAACATCTTCTTTATGTTCTACCTTATAGGCCAACTCATCAAGGGTACACGCATCATCTACTGAAAAACCTTCGCTTTTTAACCTCTTTAGTTCCTTTAAATAGCCACCAAAGCCTAAATATGCGCCGATATCTCGAGCAATGGCTCGTACATATGTGCCCCTGGAGCACACTATCCTAAGCTTTAACCTGTCTTTATCAAAAGAGACGATTTCTGTGTCTTCTATCAATACCTGTTTGGCCCGTGGGGTAACTTCTACATTTGCACGCTTGAGCTTATACATAGGCACACCCTGCTGTTTTTGTGCACAAAAAGCTGGCGGAACTTGTGTAATCCAACCTCTATGAGATTTAAGCCATTGCTTAATCTTGTCTATATCTATCTCTACGTTTGTATAGTGCCTTAAAGGCCTTCCTGTAATATCATCACTATCTGTATTCATATCAAAGCCAATAGTGGTAATATATTCCTTTGGATTGTCTTTTATAAATGGAAGCAGTTTTGTACCTTGCCCAACCCCTATGCACAATAATCCGGTAGCAAATGAGTCCAGAGTCCCAAAGTGCCCGGCCTTTTTTATCTTTAACACCTCCATTACATAATCTACTGCCTTCCTAGATGTAATATCTCGAGGCTTATCTACTAATACTATCCCATGCGGACCCATTTTAAGCCTTCCTTAATAACATCTCCCACCAATCCCTCGGCTCTGCCCTCTAAAGTAAACCCTGCTGCTCTATCATGACCTCCTCCCCCAAAGGCCTGAGCTGTCAACCTGGCAGATATTCCATCTCTACTCCTTATTGAGCAATGCACCTGGTGAGTATTTACATCTCTCAAAAATATGGAAAGCTCTACCCCAGCCAAAGAAGAGAGATCTTCTATTATGCCAGAAGCATCGTTAGGCCCAGCTCGTAATTTATCCAAATCATCTAACGTGATATAGCTTGCACAGATACTGTCGCATATGCGGATCCTTTCCATAGCAAGACAAAGGATCTTATAATATGTAGTAGATTTGTTTTTCCTGAGCTGATTAGCCACATGGCTGGGGTCTGCCCCTTTAAGGGTTAGCCTGTTTGCTATCTCAAAAACTCTTGCCGTAGTATTTGTATGCACAAATCCACCTGTATCCCCAAATATTCCCATGTATATATTTGTTGCAATCGGGCTGGTTATTTCTATATCTAACTCAATTAAAAGCTCGTATACCATCTCTGACGCAGAAGACTTATTGGGGCACACCCAAGATACAAACCCAAAGCCCTGATTGGTTTTATGATGATCTATCACCACTACCATCCCTTCAGGCCTTATATCTCCTATCATCCCCATATCCGATACGTCCACCAACAAAGATATTTCTGGTGCAGAAAAAAGGTTTTCTTCAGGGGCTGGCGTTAGTAATAGATGTTCAGGAATTGGCGTTGGACAAATAAACCTAACTTCCTTATTCATGACATGCAAGGCCATGTAAAGAGCATAAGCAGACCCTATAGCGTCCGCATCGGGCCAGGCGTGGGTAATGATCTCAAAACGCCCATTTTTTCTTATAATATCAGCAATTGTTGCTTTCATCTCTCTTTATCTGATCTAAAATCATATCGATCCTAGATGCATAATCAAAGGACTTATCATAAACAAAAACAAGTTCTGGAACATGCTTTAACCTGAGAGCGCTTTTTAACTCATACCTCAAAAACCCCTGAGCGCTCTGCAGGCCCTTCAGTGCATCTTCTGCTCTTAAGGCATCAATAATACAATAGAACACATGAGCCACATTTAGATCAGAGCTTACCTCTACATCAGTGATGGTAACAGATTCTAACCTTGGATCCCTTACCTTTTTTACAAGCAACTCAGCCAGGGTCTCTCTTAGAAGAACTCCAACCCTTGTTTGACGTAACCTAACCTTCTTCATATATGCACAATCTCTATACAACTTTCTATTACTTCAGCATCTGCGTTTTGGTAAATATATTCCATAACCTTATCCAACCTAGAATTAACATATTTAGAATCATTGCTTACCATAGCTATGCCCAGGGTAGATGCCTGCCAAATATCTTGATCTTCTACCTCTGCAATGGAGATGTTCATGTGTCCTAGACGATCTTTAAGTGGTTTCAATATCTTACGCTTTGCCTTCAGGGATCTAGCGCCATTTATCTTGAGTCTAACCTTTAATGCTCCAATAACCATCAAGTATCGTTTTCCTGTTTCTGCCTTATATAGACATCTATAATATCCCCTTCCTCTATCTCATCGTAATTCTCAAGCCCTATCCCACACTCGTAACCAGATACAACTTCTTTTACATCATCCTTAAATCTCTTAAGAGAGTCTATTTTTCCATCATATACTACTTCATTCCCCCGTAGAAGCCTGCCTTGTGCTCCTCGGGCAATCTTTCCTTCCATTACCATGCACCCAGCTATAGTCCCTACCTTTGGGACCTTAAAGACATTTCTAACTTCTGCCCTACCTAACACAATCTCTTGATAGACTGGCTCAAGTAGACCCTTAAGTGCCTGTTTGATATCATCTATAAGATCATAAATAACATTATAAAGTCTTATATCTACACCATCTCTCTTTGCCAAACTCTTGGTCTTTGGGTCTAATCTGACATTAAAACCTATAACTATTGCCTTGGACGTGGAGGCTAAGAGGATATCATTTTCAGTAATACCCCCTATACCAGAATGGATCACTTGTATCGTTATCTTACCCTCTGTATCAATTCCACCTAAAGCACGGACTACAGCCTCAACTGAACCGTGAACATCTCCCTTAACAATCAAGTTGAGTTGCTGGAGTTGCCCCTGACTGATCTGATTATACAGATCATCTAAAGACACATCGCCTTTGGCTTCTTTTTCTTTTGCTTTAGCACGCTCTTTCTCCTCCAGCAGATAGGATATAATCTCTTTTGCCTTTTTCTCATTTGGCGCTACCATAAAGGTATCCCCGGCTGCCGGAAGATCATTCAAACCAAGGATCTCCACAGGCATCGAGGGGTCCGCACTTTGTACGGCCTCTCCTTTAAAATCAAACATCGCTCTAACTTTACCCCACTCTAGACCAGCCACAAATACGTCACCTCGGTTTAATCTTCCATCTTTAATCAAGACTGTACACATTGGGCCCCTATTCCTATCCATCCTTGCTTCTAAGACTACACCTTCAGCGCTACCCTTGGGACAAGACTTAAGCTCTAACATATCAGCCTGGAGCAAGATCATCTCTAACAACCCTTCTATCCCTATACGTTTTTTTGCAGAGGTCTCCACAAATACAGTGTCTCCACCCCAATCCTCGGATACAAGATCGAGTTCAGCAAGCTGCTGTCTGACACGCTTAGGATTCGCATTTGTTTTATCTATCTTATTTATGGCCACCAAGATGGGAACTTCTGCAGCCCTTGCGTGATTTATAGCTTCTTTTGTCTGATCCATAACCCCATCATCAGCAGCCACTACCAACACAACAAAATCTGTTACTTGGGCGCCTCTTGCCCTCATAGAGGTAAAGGCCTCGTGACCAGGTGTGTCTATAAACGTAATAAGCCTGCCTTTACACTGTGCCTGGTAAGCCCCGATATGTTGAGTAATACCACCTGATTCGCTCTCGGTGACACTTGCTGATCGTATAGCATCTAACAAAGATGTCTTCCCGTGATCTACATGGCCCATTACAGTAACTACAGGGGGTCTCGGTTTCAGGTCCTCGGGCCTGTGTTTTTGAGGAGCAAAAAAATCTTCTTTTATCTCATCTTTTGATACATCCACCTTATAACCTAATTCTGTAGCAACAAGTGTTGCCTCATCTACCCCTATATATTGATTCTGGGTGGCCATCACGCCCAAATCTGTTAATATCTTTATTACATCGGAAATTTTTGCCCCCATTTCTTTGGCAAGATTGGCCACAGTAATGCTACGTCCTATCTTTATCTTCTTTTTCCTGACAGGCATACTAATAACAGTGGCCTTCTTCTCTTTTGTCTTTCTCGCCTTCCTTCTATGTGGGACACTTGCCTCATCATAAATGTCTTTTTGAGTAAAAACCTGCTTATACTTGAGCTTAAAAACCTTTTTACAGCTTGGTGTATCTATGCCCTTCTTTCCCTCTTCCTCAAGCAACCCTACATCTTCTAGTTTTTTCTTTCCCTTTTTCTTCTCTTTCTTCTTTGCTTTTTCTTCGGGCTTTTTCTCTTCTTCTGCTTTTATCTCTAAGGCCTTCTCCTCTTGCTGTAATGGTAGGCCCTCCTTTGTAGCACTGATCTCTTCAGGTTTGACTTCCGGCACCCTTTTCCCTGCTAAGTCTTTCTCCTTAGCTATGCTCTCCTTAAATTTTATATCTTCAACTGTTTTTTCTTTTTTCTTGACCGCTTTGGTTTTATCAGGTGTCTTTTGCACCTTAATGCCTGGCTGCTTTATGGTCTTTTCAGCCTTTGTAACGTCAGGTTGAGCCTCTTTCTTTTCTGGTTCTCTGGCTTCCTCTTCCTCTACCTTTGCTTTTTCTGGTTTATCCTGAACTTCTTTGAGGGTAGATGCCACCTCTTGTGGAGCTACCCTTGCCCTTCTTCTGATTACATTGGGCCCTACACGCTTTTGTACATAAACATCTTCCTCTTTTGTTGGCTGACTTTCTTGATCCTTGTCTTTGAGCTTGTCTACCCTTTTCTTTATCCTCTCTATGTCATGGGCATCTACCATGCTCATATTGCTTTCCACAGAAATGGCCAGATCTTTTGCGATCTTTATTAAGTCTTTGGAATCTATGGCTATCTCTTTCGATAACTCAAAAATCCTCATCTTTTTCATGGGTTGTCCCCTCCTGATGTAAGCCTGCTAAAAACCTGAAGGGTCTTTAAAATGTTATTTTTTTTAGGGTAACCACCTCGGATCAGTACAACTAGACAAACATTACAGTATTCTGGAAATGGCACCTGATATACCTCGACACTTAATGTCTTTGCCTTTTCTACAATGGGTTCTGTTATCTCTTCAATGATACCCCCGGATAAAACCACAACATCACCCTCTTTAAGATACTTAACTTCATCAAACCCTATCTTTAAGTAACCTATTTTGTAGCAAAGATGTAATGATTCCAGGGTTTCATCCTTCAATCTCCATACTACATGGGTCACAAAATTCTTGCCTAGGGAGGACACACCCAAGGCCCTTTGAAGTCGTTTGTCCCTTATAGCCCTCTCAAGACAGGAGCGGTCAGGGCATAGGTATGCCCCCCGCCCTGAAAGCCGCCCTTTCTTGTCAAATGCAATCGTGTTTGAACCTAGACTCACAAACCTCAACAGCTCCTTTTTTGGTAATACCTTTTTACATCCAACACATTGCCTATGTGGTATCATTTTATGTGTCATTCACCATTGATGAAGCCCTAGAAATAATCTTCTGGGCTAAATCCTCATCTACATCCTCGAACCCTACCAGGTCGTCAGCCTTTGCCCCTGCCAAGGCTTCCACGCTCTTATACCCTGCATCATATAATCTCTCCGCCAGAGAATGGTCTAAACAGTCAATACTAAAAAGGGGATTAATGTCAACAGAAGAGGCTGCCTTTTCCGTCTCTTCCGACCTCACATCTATCCTCCATCCTGTAAGTTTGGCAACCAACCTCACGTTCTGCCCTTTCCGCCCTATTGCAAGGCTCAACTGGTCATTTGGGACCACCACATCCATGCTTCGGGCATCATTGTCCACTATTACCTTGGTTACCCTGGCTGGAGATAGGGCATTGCAAACAAATTTTACAGTGTCCTCTGACCATGGTATAATATCTAGTCGTTCTCCTCTCAGTTCCTGTATAATATTTTGTACACGTGCCCCCTTAACCCCGACACATGTCCCAACAGGGTCTATGCCTGTATCGTGCGAGCGGACAGCAATCTTTGCCCTTACCCCTGGTTCCCTTGCTACTACAACAATCTCTACAGTCCCTTCTGCTACCTCTGGAACCTCTATTTCAAATAATTTTACCAGAAAACGGGGATGCGTTCTCGATAACTCTATCTGTGGTGTTCTTAATGATTTGGTCACATCGAGGATATAAACCTGTATCCTATCGCCTCGTCTGAATGTCTCTCCAGGGATTTGTTCTTTTTCCCTAAGTATCCCATCTGCTTTGCCTAAATTCACAACAATGTCCCTTCGTTCAAACCTATGTACAAACCCGGATATTACCTCAAATTTACGACTTATAAATTCATCATATACAGCATCTCTTTCCGCATCTTTAACCTTTTGAATAATTGTCTGTTTAGCACTTTGCGCTGCTATCCTTCCTAGCCTTGAGGCGTCTAATTTCGCCCCTAGTTCATCGCCTATCTGACAATTAGGATCCAGGCTTTGTCTGGCTTCGTGCAATAGTATCTGGGTGTGGGGATCTGTAACCTGATCTGTGACTACCTTAAATTGAAAGATTTCGACCTCGTCAATGTCTGGATTATACTGTGCCTCTAAGCTTAGGCTGTCACCATATACCTTTTTAGCAGCGCTAAGCACCGCTGCCTCTATTGCGTCTATTAAATCTTCTTTTTTAAGACCCTTTTCCTTGACTATCTGGTCTACCACCTTTGAAATATTCAAACCCATGCATCCCTCCCTAGAGGTCAAAGTCAAGTTTGGCCTTTATAACATCTTGCATCTTCACCAAGACCTGGGTGTCATTTACATCTAATAGTATATCCTCGCCCAATAAACCCTTTAATTTCCCCCTGTATGTCGTATCAGTAGTGTTAACCTTTATTGGTTTGCCAGCAAAGTGTTCAAAGTCCTGAGGTTTCGTTAACCTGCGATTCAGGCCAGGGGATGACACTTCTAACCTGTAATGCATTGGTATAGGATCTTCAGCGTCTAAAAGGATGCTTACACGCTTACTGACAGCCACGCAATCATCTAGAGTAACACCTGCGGGCCTATCAATGATAAGCCTTAAGAGACCACTTCCAAAAGTCACATCTATCAACTCCAATCCCATTATGGAGACCTCTTTTGTAATCAGGTCCCTTACCTTTTTTGTTATTTCCATGTCTCTCATAGCAAACAAAAAAGTGGGCTGAAGCCCACTTTTCATTCCCCCTTTTCCATAATTCTCTGGAGCGGGCAACGGGGTTCGAACCCGCGACATCCAGCTTGGGAAGCTGACACTCTACCAGCTGAGCTATGCCCGCTCAATAAATCCTAATAGAATATCAAACACCTGTTTGTCAACTGGTGTTTGACTGCACTGAATATTTGAAATAGTGGGGGAGGTTTAAGCAAAAGCCATCAGGACTGGCGTTAGGGGGACATGATATGGTCAGTGTGCGATTGAGAACAGCGGTTTGTAGCTTGGTATTCTATAAGTCTCATGGTCAAAATAAGCGCCTGATTATCTTTTCAGTCAATGCGGTAATAATAGTTGACGTCAGTCAAATTCCTGATATTCGTTATGTTGCACCCCCTTAATATATTATGGTATCCTTACCTACCAAGCAGTGGAGGGGTAAGGTGCAATACGATGATAAAAAGGCCTATGAATTTCATACTAGTGACAGTGCTGATAAATGTTTTTTATGCAAGAAGCATATAAATAAATTACTTGTTGTGCGTCAGATTGCCACTATGAAGATGGTCCATCTCTGCCCAGAATGCATGGTAAATAATCTCTCAGATTATCTTTTAGATAATACCCGCCCATGGAAGGAGACAAAAATTAGTAAATAAACCAATACTGTAAATCTCCTATACAGACCCGCATGTCTGCTGGGCAGACTATCCGCCAATGGCGGAAAGACAGTCGATAGTCGGAAAAACAAAAGATTACAGGTTCAAAATTCAATGTTCTATGTTCTGGGCTTTGTATGCTTAAGCGGTAAACAATAACCACAAACAGATGCTCACCCATTTTCATATAAACGCGCATGAGCGATCCACGCTCACAACGAAGGATGAAAATGAACGTATCACAATGTAGGGCCCGTTCCCCTGAACGGGCCGATGAGGGCAAAAGGCCCCTACAAAGCTTTGTGCCTATTTTCATATAGCCCCCATGTCCTGTCGGAGACACTGAAGGATGAAAACAAAACAACATCCCAGT
>JAGGYK010000117.1 GCA_021162585.1 Deltaproteobacteria bacterium | reverse complement strand
CTTCAGTTCTCCCTCGCCCTTTGACTTATTTATCCCACATATATAAAATATAAAGCAAGATTTTTTCATCCTTGGTTGTGCCTGCCACGCAGGCATACGCGTTTATATGAAAACAGCTATCAGCTCTCAGCGGTCAGCCCATCTGCATCTCCAATTAGCAATGCTCTCTTATCCTTGCCCTCTGCATCGTTAGCCGACAATCCCGTGCCCTGAGGCATAGGCAGGCCTTTGCCACTTTGTGCCTTGCAATCTTGTGCTTCACTGAATGATTACGCATCATCTGCATTTAGCGCTTGTCAAACACCTCATATTAGAATAAACTTATAAGTAATGAGAACTGACAAGATTGCTGCTCAGCATCTTTACATGAAAGGGGTAGCGCTTGATCTGCCATTCTTACGCCTTCGTTATATAAAAATACAAGGGAACCCCCCCAATAAAAGCTTATATACACAAAAAACAAGTAGCTTTATCCCAAATATAAAAAATAGAAAGCTGCCAGCTAATTTAAGTATAAATAATGTTATACCACCTGAAATACCTACCCTTGGCCCTGATCCCATAATATCAAAGGCATCTGTCATCCATGAGCTGGCTTATGGAAGGATACGAGTTGGTGCCCGCTTATCAAGAGAGGGGACTTCTTATCCAACACAGGACATCTGTAGATATCCAACTCTGGATATAATCGTATAACATGCTGATAAAAGGAGATGGTTATAAATGATAGGTATAATTGCTGATCCTATATATACCCTTTTTGCTAAACCAGACCCTGATATAATAAAGGTCGAACCTGTAGCGGCCAGCGAAGAAGATATAATGTTAAACCATAAGAAATCCTACATTTCCATGGTAAAACGCTCATACAGCTCAGGCCATACGACAAATCTTGATTCAGATACTGTGTGTTCTGAAAGATCATACGAAGTGGCGCTACTCGCATCTGGCGGTCTTATAAAACTTACTGAAATGGCAATAAAAGGCGAGATAGACTCTGGCTTTGCATTTGTTCGTCCCCCTGGACATCATGCTACTTCTACAGCTGCAATGGGGTTTTGTTTATTTAATAATATTGCTATTGCTGCAAAAAAGGCTATGGCCTCATTTGGAGTGAAAAAGGTGCTTATAGTAGACTTTGATGTCCACCATGGCAATGGTACACAGGCCAGTTTCTATGATGATGACACAGTGCTGTATTTTTCTACCCACCAATATCCATTCTACCCGGGCACAGGCGCCCTCACAGAGATAGGCAGAAAAAATGGCGAAGGCTTTACAGTAAATTGCCCATTAAGCGGCGGGAAGGAGGATGGGCATTATATTGCTATATATAAATACATACTGCCTCCCATAATTAAATCATTCAAACCAAACCTGATCTTAGTATCAGCAGGTTTTGATTCCCATGCAATGGATCCTATTGGAGGTATGAGGCTAAGCTCATCATGCTTTGGTGCAATTGGAGGGATTATTAGAGATACTGCAAAAAATATAGGTGCCCCTATAGTGTATACCTTGGAAGGCGGCTATGATATTAATGCCCAAAAGGACTCTGTGGCTCATATAATTGATATAATGAAAGGTCATACCCCTCCTGATATAGCTCCAACGGAGTGGCCTGGATTAGATAAATTCATAAAGGCACATAGAGATAACTGGCCCCTTTGATATCAGCCTGAGGATAAGCTTACCGCAAAATAGTTTTAAGTTTTGGGTGTTGGTTTTTGGGTGGAACAAGTTCTATCGTCAAGACCCTGACTGGCCCCTATAACCTGGCGGCCAGATTGGCTATATGCATATTCTTTAAAGTTTAGATATTTTTTTACCGAAAGGCTTGGTATGATCGATTCAAATAACATAGAAGCAACTACTGTAAAAGAATACCAACCCGGAGAAATCATTGTAAAGGAAGGGGCATCCAATGAATTTTTCTATGTAATACTTCAGGGAGAAATTCAAATATATCAATTAGAGAAACCAATAAGAATACTTGGGGAAAGAGATGTCTTCGGGCTTGAGAACCACTTCAGAGGCAGGCCTTATACCACTACAGCAAAGGCCATGAAACCATCCAGGGTGGCTACATATAGAAGTGATCTTATAGATGACATCGCCCTTTCCAAGCCAGGGCTTATGTCTATGATCTTAAAATCTGCATACCTTCAGCTGGAGCAGACCACATCTGTTGCAGAGCAAAATATTCCATATACAGATACTATCAACCTGGATTTCAAGGAATGCAACGACGGCGATGTTATAATAGAAGAGGGTACATATGGTACTGAAATATACAAATTACATCAAACAGAAGGTGGCCTTGAGGTACTAAAAAACGGTATCCGAATAGGAAAAATAACAAAGCCTGGTGAATATTTTGGTGAAATGAGCTTTATCTTGAATGAACCCAGAACAGCTACTGTAAGATCCATAGGTAAAAGTGTGATAGAAATAATCCCTGCACAGGAAGGTGAATTTGAAAGCCTTATCTATGAGAATCCAGAGATAGCACATAAGATTATTACTACCCTGGCACAAAGGCTTAGACAAGCCAACTTAAGGATTGTGAAATAAACTATAGATCTTATATTGCATCAGGGGCCTATGGTAAGCTAATATAATTTTAGGATTCATGATTTTAGTTTAAGCAGTGCCTTTATTTCTGGTATGGCCTCTATTGCTCTATTCCTTCCCTCCTTAATTGTTTCTGATGCCTTTGTAAATTCTAAAGATCCAATGTAAGTAACATCTGGAGATATCAGTACATCAGGTTTCTCATAACGGAGCATCAGGCTGTTCTTTTGATATTGTTGTATATTGGTTGAGATTGCCATGATCTCAAATATATTTAACGAGGCTGGCTTGCCTTTCTTCGAAAAACTGTTCTCTAATATATTTGTAACCTTATCCTTGCTTAAGTTTAACTGATTTTGTAAGAAAGCCACCAAATCAATCTCTTTCATACGCAAAGGCGGACCTGGGTATGAGCTACCGATCTTATTAACAAGATCCTTTACCACAGGTCTTATACCATCAAACATACGCTGAGATCTTATAACATCTATCATACGAGATATGATCCATGAGGCTATATCCTCTTCCTGATCTAATGTCCTCTGTATTTTTACTATAGCCTTTCTCTGAAACATGTTAAATCTTTCAGGTAACCTTGAGTGGAGGTTGCATGCAACAGTTATCTTTGGTGAGTATGATTTAAGTATGTCTAGAGGTAGAGGATCTGACACTCCGCCATCCGTTAATAGCCTGTCCATATGGATTACAGGTTTGAATATGCCTGGCATGGATATGCTAGCCATAATAGCATCCACCAAGGGACCTTTATCTATGGGTATTGTCTCCCCTGTTAGCAGATCTGTAGCGATTGCCACAAACTTGATGGGTAGTTCTTCAATGGTTATATCCCCCACTATATCCTTTATAAAAGCCCTGGCACGCCTGCCTGCAAGTAGGCCTGATATAGGGAATACGGGATCAAGATAAAAGCTTAGAGATTCCCTCCACGACATGTCATTTATAATATCTTTTAGGATACCTGCTTTTCCTGCGGCATATAGAGCACCCACAAAAGCTCCTGCACTAGAACCCACTATGAGATCAATAGGTATATTTTGTTCATTCAACACATCCAAAACCCCTATATGGGCTCCTCCCCTTGCGCCACCACTATCCAGAGCTATACCTAAAGATGGAGTCTTATCTGCCTTCATAATAGTCATATCTTATTATGCATATCGTATTACGGCCAGAGATTTCAACTGAATAGTAAATAGTGACCCAAAGATTCCCTCTGTGTCAATGTTACTGAGACACCTTCTCTGTAAGAACTTAGTTCGCTTCGATCACAATTGGAATGTTGAAATACTGGAACGTTGGAATGATGGGTTTAAAGGAAGGAATACAATTAAATTTGATTTTTTCCGATTACCAACCCAATATTCCATTATTCCACCATTCCATTATCGCATGAAGGCAGCAAAACCGACTGCCGCCAAAAGGCTAATGAGTACAATAGGTTGTAGAAATTCCGAGACGTTAAATTAGAGTCGAGGGTGGGGAAGGCTTTTGGGGCGACATATTGTTTTTAGTTTTGGATTCAGATGCCCTCGTAATTAATAGTCTGAAATGACTCTATTCACTGTTTACTATTCACTAAAAGGACTTAGATGCCTGCTCCGCCTATAGCGGAAGATATAAAGCATCCACCACCTCCACCACCAGAGCCAGCACCTAATGAAACAGAGTTATCTTCATCTGGCGGGGGATCTCCCTCTGGTATAGAGACACTCACTTCCTCAGAATAGGCACTCTCATAGCCTTCAGTATCATATGCAGTTATTGCAAAGTAATAGGTGTATCCCTGACTAAGATCACCAATCTCTATACTATTTATAAG
>JAGGYK010000012.1 GCA_021162585.1 Deltaproteobacteria bacterium | reverse complement strand
TCTTACAACCCCTAAAAGCTCGCTGCCCCAGAAAACCACAGGTTCCCTGCCATGTCCAATCGTTTAATATCAAATCTTCTGGCTCCTTATGTCCAAACCCTCGTGGCTCATGCCAGAGGCAGATCAGAAAGCAAAGACATATCCTGCTGGATTTTTTTAAAGGCAGAAGATAGTGGATCAATTTCCCTGTAATTATAATAGATTGCCACGTCGCTAAAGCTCCTCGCAATGACCAGAAAAGTAGTTATGGAAATCTCTTCACTTATACATACCTGCCTGAGCCACCTCCATTGGCTGATACCCTTATCGGCCCGCCTAAGGGGACGGGCCCTACTATGAAAATAGCAATCAGCTATCAGCAATCAGTATTCATCTCAAAGAGGAGCCTGGCATGATTTCAATGCATCTCAAGAATAGTTTCATCGTTGGTTGTGTCCACTAGGACGAGGTAACCATTCAGTTATCCCATAGAGAATTTTCATAATAAGCAGTCAAACAAAGGCTGAGAGCTTTTCATCTTGTTTTTGTTTTCTTTTTTTGTTAGCATAATAAATTAATAATAAAATTACTATAGTGGAGGATTTCACGTGGATATAAGAGACAAAGTTCCAGTAGTAAAGGTTTCTATTAGGGGTGCAAATGGGAGGATGGGCCTACAGGCTATTTATGCCTCCATGGAAAACAATGAGGATATTCTTGCCAGGGCAAAAACAGGTGGTCTTACAGATAAGGATGTATGGATAGACATCGTGTTTGGCGCATTCACAGCAGATATCCCCACGGTGCAACAACTCATGGCAGGTGTCATGCGTTCGGAGAAGCGCAAGGTGCTTGAAGGTTATGACAAGAAAGGCAGGCCGATCTACAGGATGAAGGCAAAAGGAAAACTGGATCTGAGGACCGGGTACTTAGAGCAAGGTCTTGATAAGGAGCCGCAGCGGGATCATGTGATACCCTTTGACCGTCAGGAGGTTGTGGATACGCCCGAGGGGCTGCCTGCCATAAAGATACTCTCTAAAGACAAGCAGAATGTACTTTCCGTCATGCGGCATATCAATGTGAGGCTGGGAGAACTATCAGCAGAGGCCATCATGGACAGGGTCCTGGATGTAGCCTATAATCTGGGTACAAATGTGTTCCTCTCCGCTGTTGGGGATACGGCAAAAAACCCAGACAAGATGAGATCGTGGATAGACAAAATCCACGATAAGGGATATGCCATGGGATTTCTTGAGTCAGCACCTGCCAAGGGCTGGGAAAACAGGATGCTATCCAGACAAAATGTGACCAGCATACTTGCCTCCAGGAACTTCAGTCCCACAGGCACGCTGTTCAGAACAGGGCTTTATTTGAGGCAGCCCCTGTTTGATCATGACAGCTATGAGCTCAGCAGGGCGGCAGATAAGTTCAAGCGCATCATGAAATATATTGTTGCCCAGATTATATCTACAGAGCAGTTCAGGTGCTATGCCAAATTCCTGGACACACAGCCTGCGACCATAAAGGAGATAGAAGGAGAACCAGTATTGGTCAACTTCCCACCTGGATTCCTTACCGTCATCTCCTCCAATTATCTCAAGTTTTCCTTCTACGAGGACAATGAGTACGGCTTTGTATGTGCGGCCCTGATCCCAAATCTCAAGGCCTTAGGGATAGTATACAAGGATAAGGCTATGGTAAGGCATCTGAGGCAAAACCGTCTCCACTATGAGGTGGTAACCAATATTCCGGGTATATTTGGGACAACCTGGATGGTCAAGGCGCCTCAGGAGATCATCTCTAGAGGGGGAGCGCTGTCTACAAGCTCATGTACAACCAACGGGAATATTGTGGGAGACTTTGTCATGTTCATGGCCCTCTATTGTTACTACGACTTTTTCTACCCCTCCGTAAAGGAATATATCTCCTCTCCTGGCAGGGATGGAGACAAGCGCATTGAAGAGATTATAGAGAAAAGATCCGCAGAGTTTAAGACCTATCTGGGCGACTTTATATCGCACAAGGGCCGTATGATACGCACGGTCTTTAACTTTTATTATGATGACGTGATGTTCATGGATACTGACATGCAGCATGGGCTTACCCGCGCTGAGTCGCCTGACGTGATTGAGTTCCTGCGGGAGACATCATCCGGGTCACAGACCGAGGTTCCAAGGCTGCTCTCCTTGCCAGAGAGGGAACTGAAATACTTCATGGGGCTAAGGAGCACATTAAAGAAGCAGTCTCCAGGGGAAAAAGATGAGCAGATTAAGGATCTGCTGAATAAAGTAGAATCCACCATGCAGACAATAAAACACAATATAAATATTGTGGATATCCTGGAAAACGTGGGGGGAAATAAGAGCTTGACACCATGATTCCAATTGGATATGGAATTTTAGATGAGGGCCCATAGCTCAATTGGTAGAGCCACCGGCTCATAACCGGTAGGTCCCTGGTTCGATCCCAGGTGGGCCCACCAAAGACAAAGGGGTCAGGTCTTGACATTTGATATTTTAGAACATGACATACAATTAAATCAGGTAACTGAAAAAAATGTCGAATATCAAGACCTGACCCCTGAATATAAGAAGGGGGTGCTTTAAAAAAGCACCCCCTTCTCTTTTATAGGGACATGCGATTAAGAGAGATATTAGATAAATTAGAAGACATAGCCCCTTTTGATACAGCTCAGGAGTGGGACAATGTAGGGCTCATGCTGGGGGATCCTGATCAGGAAATAGGGTCTGTCCTGGTGGCACTTGATCCAACGTTAGAGACCATCTCCTTTGCAAGGGAGAGATCTATTGACCTTATTGTTACCCATCATCCTCTCATCTTTAACCCAATAAAGAAGATAGATCTCTCATTCCCTATTGGTAAAAAGATAGCTCTTCTTATCAAGGGTGATATCGCTCTTGTGAGCCTCCACACAAATCTTGATATAGCCCAAGGGGGCGTGGCAGACCTCCTTGCTAGATCCCTTGGGCTTTTGCGTATTACTACAAATGGCATGATCCGAGCAGGGTATATAGAAAGATCAACCCTCCTTGAAGAGTGGGTAAGATCCTTATCTGCCTTATGCAGAGAGGATATACGTATAGTTGATGCTTATAGAGATGTATACAAGGTATGCGTGTGTCCAGGCAGTGGTATGGACCTATGGCAAGATGCCTATGAGGCTGGATGTGATACATTTGTAACAGGGGATGTTACTTACCACAGGGCGCTGGATGCGTTTGAGGCAGGGTTGAATATTGTTGATCTGGGACATTTTGGAACTGAAGAGATTATAGTAAGACCTCTTGCGAATATTTTGACACAGAGGTTACCCGATGTAGATATAATTGCAATGGAGGGCAAATCATTGCTAAAAACTATATAAAAAGAAGGGGCTTGGAGATTGAAAACATTGCTAGAAGATTTGATTGCTTTGCAGGATGTGGAAGTAAAGATTTTTAAAGCAGAGAGTGAACTTGAAGAAATCCCTAAAAAGATCGAGGAGATTGATAGTATTATAGTTGCAAGGAAAAGGGCTCTCGAGACGATAGACGAAGAGATTTCAGCATTTGAAGAAAGAAAAAGGCCTCTAGAGGCTGAATTAGAGGAGAATCAGTCAATCCTGGATGCAGCAGATGCAAGGGTTAAAAGGATAAAGACAAACAAGGAGTATCTGGCCCTCCAAAGGGAAGGGGATATAGCCAAGAGAAGGAAAGTAAATATTGAAGAGCAAATACTCTCCCTGATGGAGAAGATGGAAAACCGTCTCAAGGGAAGGGAACGATTACAGAAGTCATTTAATGATGACAAGGGTCTGCTTGAGGAAAAAAAGAACCAGCTATTAGCAAGAAGTGATACACTCAAGTCCTCATTAAAGGGCATCAAAAGAAAAGCCGATAAGTTGAGAAAGACCGTAGATCCCTCTCTTTTAGCTAAATATGATAAGATGAGGCAAAATAAAAAAGGCCTTGTTGTAGTGCCTTGCGATAATGGGGTTTGCTCTGGTTGCCATATGCACATACCTCCTCAGTTATTTAACGAGATTATAAAGGGGGACAGGCTAATCGTCTGTCCTTTGTGCCAGAGGATATTATATACAAGCACCAAGTCGAAAACAAAATAAAACCCTAAAGAGTTATGGAGTTATGGAGTTATGGAGTTATGGAGTTATGGAGTTAGGAGTTTAAAGAGTTATGGAAAGGTATCTGTCAAGACAAAGACTGGAACACTCTCAACCCCTAAACTCCCAACTCTTGAACTCTTGAACTCTAATAAGATTTTATTAAAGTTTTATAATAATAGGCCGAATACATAGAGGAGGGTTAATTTAAGGAGATGTATTTATTTAAAAAATCTTTTGGTAACAAGAATATAAAACAGATATATAACAAAAAAATTATCTTAGAAAGGGAGGAGTTAGGAAATGGTTAGATCAAAGAAGGGTTTTACTTTGATTGAGTTGATGATCGTGGTTGCGATCATCGGGGTCTTGGCGGCAGTGGCTATTCCGGCGTATAGCGGGTATGTAAAGAAGGCGAGAGTGACTGAGGTCTCAAATGCTATGGGCGCGGTTGGAAGTGCTGCTGTTGAATACTTTCAGTCAGTAGGTGCCATGCCAGCAGCGATAGGTAATCTAGCTAGTATTGGCACATCTCTGGGTATTGATATGCCACAAACTTACATCAACGCTGCCACATTTACCCCTCAAGATACCGATGCTGACGGCGTAAATGAGTCAGGTGACATACAGGTAACGTTTAATAATGTAATAGGGGCCGATTTTAACGGAAAAACTCTGACATTGCGAGTGCGACAAGGGACAAGGGGATCATGGAATCCTAGCGCTACTGATACTCTAATGCCATCGTATATTCCAAAAAATTAAGTGAGCATAAGGGGTTGAGCATAAGGGGTCAGATCTTTATTCTTGACAGAATGCCATCTGTCTTTAAGGTCTGCCCCCTCTTTGTTTTTGTCGGAATGTCGGAATCATTGTTTGTTGAAGAGCATGAATTTTTTTGCTCTTTTCATATTGACGCATCCGTAAAAAGTTGCCTCAACTTGTCATTTCGAGTGACCTGCCTGCCGGCAGGCAGGAACGAGAAATCTTCAGTCTGCAACACATTGAAAATATAAGATTTCTCCCTGCGGTCGACCTGCCTGTAGCAGGCAGGAATGACACATTAGCTGAATCCGACTTTTTACGAATGCATCTATATTGGTTTTGATTAACTGCAAACAGACGCAGATTTTTTGCATACCAGAATGATTTTTAGGGGTGCATCTATGAAAAGACCAAGAGGCTTTACCCTTATAGAGCTTATGATAGTAGTTGCTGTCATAGGCGTCTTGGCTTCTGTTGCGATCCCTGCATATGATGGCTATATAAAAAAGGCAAGGCTTTCAGAGGTCACGCTTGCCATGGGTTCTATCATGAACGCGTATATTACAAGCGTGCAGCTGGGAAGACCTCCTACAGGGGATATGAGCTGTCAGACCCAGATTGCCACATCCCTCGGTATTACCCCGCCTACCACATATACTAAGCCTGGTTGAGGCTGGAAATTTAAGGCGACCGGTCCGGCCGTCTATGTTCAGGTTGATAATCTATGGAATATAGGAAATCCTGTAGACAACAAGAATATCAGGCTTACATATAACGGGCTTGCTGCCAGACCCACATGGTCATCAACTAATCTGCCTGGCAGTTATGTGCCTGGGAATTAAGCCTCGGACATCCTGGTGCCCCCGGCAGGATTCGAACCTGCGACACCAGGATTAGGAATCCTGTGCTCTATCCCCTGAGCTACGGGGGCAGTAAAGATTCTACTACCCCTTTGGTACAGTGCTAGTCAAGAAGAATTGTCAATACCTCCCGGGGTCAGGTCTTCAAACTTGACATTTTGAGCAAAGCGAGAAATCTTTATTCTGTAACATGCTAAAAGGACAAGATTTCTCCCTGATATTCGAAATGACATATACACTAAATCCGACTTTTTGCGGAACCATCAAATTTGAAGACCTGACCCCTTTGCTTCCATTTCATATTGACTTTTAGTAAGAAATCACTAATAAATCTAACCGTGAAAGGGCTTACCAATTTATTATACTTATCGTTTTCTAAGACAGGAGTCATTTTCCGTTAAGGGCGGATAAATGACAAGGAATTGGTAAATTGCCTTTAATAAATAAAGGAGGGAAAAATGGGCATTATTGTTGAAAACCCAAACCATGTAAACCAAGCGGAGATTATTGTTGGTATACCTTCATATAATGAGGCAGATTCTATTTCCTATCCTACTGATGTGGCCAGTCGAGGACTGCTCAACTATTTCTCTGATAAGAAATCGGTGATCATTAATGTAGATAACAATTCGCCAGATGGAACAAGAGATGCCTTTATGAATACCCCAACAAAAGTTCCTAAGATATATATTTCTACCCCAAAAGGGGTAAAGGGGAAGGGAAACAATTTTAGAAATTTATTTGAAGCCGCGGTTGAACTTAATGCCAAAGCAGTGGTAGTGGTGGATGCGGATTTAAAAAGTATTACCCCTCAATGGATTCAATACCTTGGTGAACCTCTTTTTGCAGGGTTTAATTATGTTACACCGATTTACGTGCGCCATAAATATGATGGTTCAATTACCAATCATATTGCTTATCCTCTGCTAAGGACCCTTTTTGGGCTGAGGGTAAGGCAGCCTATTGGAGGAGATTTTGGTTTTTCCGGAAGATTGGCCAGGGCCTTTTTGTCAGAAAAACTCTGGAACGATAGGATCGCCAATTTTGGTATCGATATCTGGATGACTACAGTCGCCATTGCCAGGCGGTTTAAAGTATGCCAGACCTTTTTGGGGTCTCCGAAGAGTCACCGGGCTAAGGACCCGGCCAAGGATTTAGGTCCTATGTTTACACAGGTGGTTATGACCCTTTTTGATCTGATGGTCGATTTTGAATATTTTTGGAAAGATACTACTGAAAGCTGGCCAAGCAGTATTTTTGGCTTTGGTCTTGGTATAGATGAGAAGCCTCCAGCTGTAAATGTTAATACAGATACCCTCTATAAAAGCTTTGTCTCTGGTTTTGATCAATATGGGAAGGTGTGGAAAAAGATTATCCCTCAACCAGAGTTGATAGAACTTCGTAAAACTAAAAAACTTTCCAAAGATCAATTTTATTACCCAAGTGATCTTTGGGCCAGAATTCTGTTTAATTTTGCCATTGCTTATCGAAATAATGAACTTCCCCGGGAACAGGCTATCGAAGCCATGGTCCCCTTTTATCATTCCCGAATTCTATCATTTGTGAATAAAACAAGTCATATGGGTACAAAGGAGTGTGAAGAATATTTTGAGAGTATTGTCAGGGTATTTGAAGATGAAAAATATTATCTAATAAAACGCTGGGATGAAGACCAAAGGAAGCTGGGACATAAGCTATTCAAACATTAACCATTTCCCCAGTATTGTCGGCGTTATCCTGCTGTTTACAAGGTTTATTAAAATGAGGGAACTTTAGTGATATCGTAACTACTCAGGTGGATAGGCTAAAGGCTGAAGGTTTTTAAGGAAAAGATTTACAAAACCCAATATTAGCATAGCCATTCAAGTATAATACTCTCCAAATACGGCTTTTGCCGCCCAGGGGATATCAGTATCCTTCAGCCCGCCTGCATCTCCGTACCGTAGTGTGCACTGGATGCCGTATTTATTTCACGGCCAGTGGTAATAGCCAGGTCGTTAGCATGGGCAGGTCTAATGTCCTTCAGTCTAATAACCTGAGCAGTTACGTGATATCTATAGTGTTTTGAGTTTGGCCTGAGCTTTTAAGCCTGTGCAACACTCGACCTATCTGCTCTTTGTCCCCTGTTGACCCTCAATTGCCCCATCACTTTTAAGGCTAGATTCATTGGATTGCATTTGGGCTGCATTCAATGCCTTCTCCTTTGCCCTTTTGGAGCTCTTTTTTTTCTGGCGTTGAAGATTGGCAATTTTCTTGGCGCTATGGCTCTTTTCTCCAAGCAGTATTTTTTCTACCTTATTTGCCAAAATGCGCCTTGCAAAGAACCGGTTCGTGGTCTGTGACCTTGATTCCTGACATTTCACCTCTATCCCGCTGGGGGAATGCTTCAGGTATACACAGGTAGATGCCTTGTTCACCTTCTGTCCGCCCTTACCCTGGGCTCTTACAAACTTCTCTACAATATCCTTCTCGTCTATGCCTAGCGCCTTCATTCTATCTTCTAAAGCCTTTTTCTTTTCAGGGCTCACTACAGAATTACTCATACCTTTCTCCTGGTGATCAGAATATACCATGTAACGGATCGATAGCCTAGAAGAACCAGATTATTCAAGACTGGTCTTAATAATAAAGGGGCTGTTGTCCGAATCCTTTTTAGGGCTTGCATATTCAAGCCCTATGAAACATGGATCAACCAGATCGCCATTATAGAAGTATTAACAGAAATTTTCTCATCTAGTGTCGTCAATTATACCTCATATCGTTAATGGCCTTACTGTAAAAAGATTTAATCAAGAAGGTCATTATTTGTCAATAATAAAGATTTGACCCCATCTGTCATGTTTAGCCTTGACATAAAGAGGCCCGCTATACTAGCCATAAAGGCTATGCATGAAAAGGGGCTTTTTCTTTTGGGAGTTCCCCGGTCATAATTGCAGACAGTAAAGGAGTGAAAGAATGGGTAGAGATAAAAAGAGAGAATCAGGATCATTAGCTACAAGGGCAATACATGCAGGCGAGGGAAGGCAGAAGTATGCAGACTCTTTGACAACGCCTATAGTACAGACATCGACCTTCACCTTTAAGGATAGCAAAGAGATAGATGCCTATACTAAGAATAACAAAGAGCGTTTTGAGTACGGCAGGTACGGCAATCCTACTGAAAAGATCGCGGAAAGGAGGCTTACCGACCTAGCAGGTGCTGAGGATTGCGTGGTGTTCTCCTCAGGTATGAATGCTATTACCACCACTATCCTCTCCCTTGTTCATACTGGTGATCATATTGTCATAACTGATGACAGCTATAAGAAGACCCTAGAGTTTTGTAGGTCTTACCTGAAGAGATTTGGTGTTGAATGCACCATAGTTCCTTTTGGTAATTATGATATGCTTGAGGCATCTATAAAGGAAAATACCCGTTTTATCTTCTCGGAATCGCCCACAAACCCGTATTTGAATGTTTTTGACCTAGCTCTTCTGAAGAAGATTGCAGACAGACATAATATAATGACCCTCATTGACAGCACCTTCGCAACGCCCCTGAATCAGAACCCCCTGGATTTTGGGATAGACCTTGTCATACACAGTGCCACAAAGTACCTTGCCGGCCACAATGACATTATGGCAGGTGCTGTTCTAGGCAGGAAGACCCTGATCGCAAAGATACGAGACCTTCATAAGTCAATGGGTGGATTGATAGATCCACACTGCTGCTACCTCCTCCTCAGGGGACTTAAGACTTTTCCCTTGAGGATAAAGACCCAGAATGAATCCGCCTTGAAGGTAGCTCGCTTTCTTGAAGGTCACCCTGACGTGGAGAAGGTTTACTACCCTTTCCTTGAGACTCATAGGCATTACAGGATAGCAAAGGAGCAGATGACAGGAGGAGGTGGTGTGGTGACCTTTGAAATGAAAGGAAATATGGAGGCCGCAAAGCGGTTTATGGATTCCCTTGAAATGATATATATCGCACCGAGTTTCGGAGGAGTGGAAAGCCTCATCAATCATCCAGCAACTGTCAGCTATTATGATTACTCAAGGCAAGAGCGGTATGAGTTAGGAATTACCGACACCCTTTTCAGGCTTGCTGTTGGGCTTGAAGACGTAGATGATATTATTAAAGACCTCGAGAGGGGCTTTTCTAAGGCGGGGTAGTGGGATTAGGGATCAAGTCCACTTTTGACTCATTTGTCCGGGTGTTTTTGATGTTGGCTAGGTTTTAGGACTATATGTGTCTGTGGTGAAAATAGCGAAAATAAATTTTCTGCTAAGAAAGCAAGAGATGATCCTCATGGTGCTCATCATTTAACTATTGACGCAGTCGTAAAAAGTCTTTTTAACTTGTCATTTCGAGTGACCTGCCTGCCGGCAGGCAGGAATGACCGATTCACCGAGTTTGACTTTTTGCGAAACCATTAACTATCTGATTTCAAAACAGAGATTAAAGATACAAAAAAGAACTCACACTGAGCATAGATCCATAAATTCATATAGATTATTAATATGTTACACAATGGCCTGCAACTTGCTCATGGTTTTACAAAGATAGTGGGGAATATATGAGATATTTGAGGTTAAAAAAATTTCTTATATAGTCGTATAGAATAGTATGCAGTTAAAGACTACTTAGGAGGTGAAAAATTTTGAGAAAAGGCAGTTCAAGTATGAATGATATGGTAGGCTTGCTCGGCAAAGGCACAGAGTTCGATGGGAAAATGGTATTTGAAGGTACGGTGCGTATAGACGGCAAGTTCAAAGGGGAGGTATTCACCAAGGGTGTGCTTATGATCGGCGAGAGTGCTGTGGTGCATGCAGAGGTGGAAGCCGATACCATAATAGTACGCGGGGAAGTCCACGGGAACCTGAAGGCGACAAAAAAGATAGAGATACGAGGTGACGGCAAGCTCTATGGTAATATCATTACAGGTTCACTTATAGTTGAAGAAGGTGTGCTATTTGAGGGAAGCTGTCAAATGAACAGCAAGAACAAGAATGACGTCGTATCCCTAGATCCAAAAAACAATAAAATTCTTGAAGGCGTATAAGGTGAAGCTCCCTGCCCAAGTCTGTTCTTGCCCCAAAAATAGCCTGGCTCATTTATTGTCCACCGCGTGGAGAGCGATTGCATCTATCACCTGCGGCCATACAGATGGAGGCAAAGCGTGGCCCATGCCTTTGATAATAAGCAATTTTGCCCCGGGGATTGTATCAGCGATATCGATCCCACATTTGACAGGGACAAGCGGGTCGGCATCTCCGTGAATAACCAGGGTCGGTACGGTGACGGATTTAAGCGCTTCCTTCCAGTTGCCCGATGCAATGACGGCAGCCAACTGACGAGCAGCACCAGCCGGGTGAACACCTCGCTTAAAAGATTGCTCGGCACACTCCAGGGCACGGACCTCATCAACCGGAAATTCAGGGCCGTTGAATACTCTCCAGGCCTGGACAAAGCTTTCTATGAACTCTGTACGGTCTGTTGGGACAGGCGTGAAAAGAATCGATACAGCCTCCTGATTTAGGGGCGGAAGCACTGGATCACCCGCTGTGGACATCATAGACGTCAGGGTATGTAAGCGCTCAGGGTGGTGTATGGCCATCATCTGGCCAATCATCCCTCCCATTGAGGCGCCTATGACGTGAGCAGAACCAATCTCTAAGGCATCGAGCAAGCCCACCGCATCGTCCGCCATATCACGCAGTGTATATGGAATCTGGACAGTCTCTCCTTGCGCCTGTGCCTGCATTAGAGCGTGAATGTTTGGAACTCCTGCCTCATTGAATTTTGTTGATAAACCAACGTCACGGTTGTCAAACCGAATTACCAGGTAACCTTTAGTGGCGAGCCTAACGCAAAATTCTTCGTCCCAGATAATCATCTGAGAATTGAGACCCATGATAAGCAACAGAGGTGGCGCGCTGAGATCTCCAAACATATCATAGATGATCTCAATGCCATTGGCCGTTGCAATAGCTGGATCACTGTGTAGAACATTATGCGTCATGGTAGCATCTCCAAATTAAAGATGTAATCTTTGAAAACATAGTAAACTTGAATGCTTCTCCACTCCCCGAGACAATAACCGAGTCATTAAATATACAGAAAAATTCTGAACAATACAAGATAGATTGTCTTCTGCTGTATTAGCAAAATAATAATGTTCCCTTGTCCGCTCCGCCTTTAGCGACGGGGTCCTCGCAGTGGCAGGAAAGCAATTATGCAAAGGTCTCCGTACTCAATTTTTGGATTCCCATCCACAAAAAACCTGAGCGTTACCGAAAAATAAAGGTGAAATAGGTATAGCGTCCTCAGATTCCAATTACTTTAATGGGATAAATTCCTCTGTTTTTACCTCTTTTAAGATAATGGCCTCAATTGGACATGTAGATGCGCATAATCCACAGCCAATACAATTAGCTGTGTTCACTTCTGCAACGTCACTCTCGCTCATGGATAGTGCATTTGTTGGACAGATGTCAATGCACATCCCGCATGAGGTGCATTCATCCTTATCCACTGACGCCTGATACCGGCTTGGGGCTAAGATGCCTTTTGTCTTTGCATCAGTGGCGTAACGAAGAATCTCACAGCAACAACTACAGCAGTTACAGAGTACATTCACACTGCCAGCTCTATTGTCGGTCATATGGACAAGACCGGCTTCTTCTGATTTCTTTAAGATGGCCAAGGCCTCTTGGACGTCTATTTTTCTCCCAGTTCCTCTTTTTATTGTATAATCAGCTCCTCTATTGAGTTGCAGACACACCTCTAATGGGCCGTTACAGTTCTTCATTGATTTCCTGCAGACACAAGTGGTAACAGCCAGACTTCTTGCATCTTCAACAAGTTTTGCAGCATCCTCATACACCAAAATCCGGCTCTTTGCTTCGATATTTGTATTTATAGGAATAACTCTTAGAAAAGCAGGTAATTTTACCTCTGTAGCCAGTTCAAGCAGTTGATGGTATTCCTTACTATTCGTAAATTCTACCCATAGCTCTATCATTTCAGGTGGGGCCTCTTGCCATAGAATTGTTGCATCATGAAACTGAACAACATGCCGAGGCATTCTGTAATATGTTTTCCCATCCCGAACAGACTCAAAGGCCGCTCCCTTATGGAATAGGGATTGCATTATTGCATTCATTTCATCCACGCTCTTTCCAGCCCTTTCGGCAATATCCTCAACTGTCCCTGGCAGTAAATTTACCATTTCAGCTTCTTCCTCGGTGCACACAAGACTCCAGATCCTAGGGAGTATTTCGGAATTTTCCATCATCAATTTTTTTGATAATTCTTTATATACAGTCTGGTTAGCCATTTTATCCCCCTTTGCTCGTGTAGATTACTCTCTTTAAAAGATAATCCAGTTTTTAACACACCCTCAGTGTACCTACTCAGGTGGATAGGCTAAAGGCTGAAGGTTTTCAAGGAAAAGATTTACAAAACCCAATAATAGCATAGCCATTTAAGTATACTGTATCCAAATACGGCTTTTGCCGCCCAGGGGATATCAGTATCCTTCAGCCCGCCTGCATTACCGATTAGCATTGTGCTCTTATCCTTGCCCTCTACATCGTTAGCCGACAATCCCGTGCCCTGAGGCATGGGCAGGTCTACAACCTTCAGGCTAATAACCTGAGCAGTTACCCCTTAGTATGGTAATAAATCATAGTTTCGTCAAGAGTATCTTACTAGCAGGCCTTCTTTTGGTGACAGGTTAAACTGATTTCCAAAGTCTTTAGTCCGCGATTTAAGATAAATTGCAAACCTTTGCCTCTTTCTCCGGAATCTGTTCCTCTCCGCCGAACATAGGCGGGCGAAGCAAAGCAATCTTACACTGCTTTGCTTCGCCCGCCTATGTTCGGCGGAGAGGAACAGATTCCGGAGAAAGAGGC
>JAGGYK010000256.1 GCA_021162585.1 Deltaproteobacteria bacterium | reverse complement strand
ATACATCCTTTAGGCTTGCTTACGGGCGCTCCCTATTCGCCTTTCAGGCTCAGAAGGGAGCGATACCCCTTTAAGCAACGCCTAAGGATGTATTAGCAAATCGCGATGGAAGGACCGCTCAAGAGTCACCCATCCCTCCTCTCGTAAGTGATTAAAATTACCTTCATATTCCTCTTTAAGCTGAATGCTGACCGCTGAAAGCTGATTGCTATTTTCATATAAACCCTGTATGTCTGTCCGCCAAAGGCGGAAAGGATAAAAACAACATTTTATTCTCCCGTCTCCCTCATCTCAAACTGATCTCTGATCCCTGGCCCCAGACCCCTTTTTCATGCTACTAAACAAGCCCAGAACTTATAAAAAAGTCTTCAATCTGATCTTTAATCTGTTGTTCTGTCTTGTACCTGTAATCAAACACATCAGCCTCAATGATGAGTACAGGCAGATTATGTTTTTTGGCTTGTTGCTTCATTATATTTTTTATTGCCCATGATTGCTTACATCCCCTATGGAGAGTAAAGATTAGGCAATCTGGTTTATATTCTTCTATAAACCTATCTATTTCCCTAAGGTAAAGGTCTATAGTCCCATGGAAGTGCCTTCCCATAGTGAGATTCATGTATTGTTCTGCAAGCCCTCTCGTCATGGTTTCTTCATTTGTGGTATCGATTTGGGGCATGTTATTATAGCCTACCATGTCAGCAACAACGTATGCCCCAAATTTTCTCTCCATCCACAAGAGGACAGGCATAAATCCAATAGGAACATCATCCCAGACAACACGTATTTTCTCCGATTTGATCCCCCCAGGTTTGCCTTCTTTAAATCGTTTTTTGGTATCCTCATAGATATATTTGGCAAATTCGGTAAGTTTAGGATGTCCTAGGTAACATACATTAAATGTCCACATAACGAGTAATTCTAAAAGTGTAGAAGGGCAAGGTATTGCTCGGTTCATCTCGCAAACCTCTGACAGATAATAGTTGGTTTTGTTAGTCTCTTCCAAAACATTCCTTAACCTACCATAATCCATCTCCTTCCCTGTCTTCTCCTCAAGGAATAAGATCATATGTCTTACATTCTCAGTAAAATACTGAAAGTCTTGTTTTTCTCTATGATACGGAAGATCCAGACAAAACATTGGTACCCCTGCCTCATGGGCTAATACCTGATACGCTGACTGTACAGAATCGCATGGTTGCGTAGATGTGATCATAGCTGCGGGCTTGGGAAGTTGCTTCATAAGAGCTGCTGCTATAGCTGCTTTGGATGCAGAACATAGATCCTCTGTAACCCCTTCTGCTTCGATTGTCTGAAGTACATGGGGTACATGATGAGATCTATGTGCGTTTAGGAATAAAACTAACCATTCTGGAGTAACCGGGGCCAGGCCAAGGGCCATAATTACCCCTGGAGAGATGTCCCACTCAACCCACACCGTTGGTTCATTGTTAAAGGTGGCATCTAGATGAGACTGCATATACTCAGCTATTGCCTCTAACCCTAGAGATAATCCCTTCAAAAATGTAACAGACTTTCTTCCTGAACCAGCACTAACCCATGCAAACCTAAAAGGATCATTGTACCACGTTTGTTTACGCATAAGAGGTGTGACTATTTTTTGTCCTAGCAAAACCAATCTTGGGAATTTTGTTATGAATGCTAGTTGTGCAAATTTTTTTGCTACTATTTTTGTGTATGCATAATCTTCTACACCTTTAGCCATTCTATTCTCCTGCGATGGTTTTAGTATCAGTGTAATACCAAGTTGCAATCGAGTTATTGTGAGGAGCGAAGCGACGTAGCAATCTCAGCTTTAGATTGTTTCGCTCCACTCGCAATGACAATTTTGAAAAGTACTTGATTGAATGCAATTTGGCATAAAACATTATATCTTCAGTATTTAAATGCCTCATGCGTAGAGACCTTTTGGTCTTTTCTGTCATGGATCTGTTCTAGAAAGGCCTGAATTCTTGTTTTGACCTGGCCTTGGGCTCCAGTATGTAGCTCTCTTTCCAACACAAGGAGAGGGCAGGATAGTCTTTCTCCCTTTTCAATCTCATTTTCTATCATAAACCGAAAGACCTGCCAATGAAGACAAAACTTTAAATTATCTACTATAAGACCGTCTGCGTTGTATTCTTTGATATCATTATTAATGGTCTCTATCCTGTCATCATATGATTCTATCATGCGGGGGCAGGCAATAGATGTGTATCGGTATGCCAGTGCATCGATAGGATCATCTTTATTCTCATCTACCAAATTTCTTAGATAGCGCACCCCATAACAAAGAGAATCTGCTACTACAACAGCATCTTTCTCGATTAAGTCCATGTAATCGATCTCTTCAAGATATCCAGCTGCTATCATCAGGCGGGGAGAACCTTTGGGAATAACAACACGCCCGTTAAGTTCACTAAGGAGTGTTTCTAAGCTGGCATTTGCAACCTCTTTGGGAAGGGCTGTGCAAGCCAGCATTATAGCAAGGATCTCAGCACCTTTTATAGGTGGTGGGTCTTGTTTCCTAAGCTCATATAGCTCCCCCAAGAGCTTCCTTGTATGATTGCAAGTGGAGATTGCCTCTTTGATTTTTTCTTGCGTTATTGATACATTAAAATGCTCTTCAAGTGCTAGCCGAAAACGATTAATCTCCCTTTTAAATTGTCTTATTGATTCAGGGGTGACTACGTGGGGTACTGCTAACATGTACAAAAAATTAGGCCAGAGGTCCCCATATTTACAATTATCATATAACCTTCTGATATGGTCGCAGCTATTCATAACAACAAGTCCATCAAGAAAATTGAATTTACCCTCTAAAATCTGGTCCAGACAATTTCTGGGAAAGCTGCAATTAATAGTACTGTACCAGATATCTCCCAGGGTAGTCTTTGTGCTCTCCACTGCCCTCATACGATATGGTATCATACCTGCAGCCATGATGATCTCTTCAGGAATATTACAAAAGTAACCAATGATCTTAGTTCCCTTTGATTTGGCCTCCTCTAGGTACCTGTTGTAATTGGTTTGAGCAATTTCTTTGAACAGGTCTAATGTTTCCACGCCTCATAACCCCCTAATAATCAAATAATTTACATCCTTTCTGTCTTATTTATCTTTTAATATTATTATAAGTTATCTTGAATTGCCTGCCAAAATGGCTGCCCCATATGCAGAAACAAATTGGGGATCTATGGAAGTCTTTTTTAGTTCTAGGTCTAATTCCTTTTCTAAATAATAACAAATCCCCTGATTCTTTGAAGTTCCACCAATAAATGCAACATCTTCGGCCAATCCTCCCCGCTTTGCAGCTGATGCCACTTGAGATGCCAGGGCTGAGACAATCCCTGCTATTATATCCTTTTTATCAACACCTTTATTAACCAGTGAGATGACCTCACTTTCAGCAAAGACCACACACTGATTCGTAATAGTACATGGTTCTTTACTCTCAAGTGCGATTTTTCCCATCTTATCCAGGTCCACCTCTAAAGCCTTTGATATATTTTCCAAGAAACGTCCTCCGCCTGAGGCACATTTCTCATTAGTTATAAGATCTATTGGGTTACCCTTTTGACCAATAGATATTATCTTAAATCCTAGAGCTCCAATATCAATTACAGTATGGATATTAGACTTAAGTTTATAGATTGCTTTAGCAATACACAGTTCTTCAGGTCTAAAACTTAGTTTGGGCATAAAGGGCCGGAGAAATTTTACAGACCTTGCTTCCCGACCGGTCATACCTAAAGCAGAGACACGCCTTAAGGATAGACCGGTATTTTGTAGTGCTTCTTTAAGTACACCTTTTGCTACTACTTCAAGTCTATCATCTATATCCTTTTTGGCAGTGCCTATTATTTCCCCATTTCTTATGATGGCGGCCTTGACTACCCTTGCCCCTATATCACAGCCAGCATAGACCATATTAAGCCCTCATCTTTCTTTGTTTGGGCAGTTCTTTATCAAAGTATTCTTTTGCATACAGAGCTGCCCCTAATGCCCCTATCATTTGCGGATCAAAGGCAATCTTCTTAAAAGACATCCCTAATATCTTCTCTAGGTTGTTTACTACCCCAATATTTTTGGAAACCCCTCCTGTAATACAAGTAGGGACCCCCTGTACTATTTTTTTAGCTAAAGCACTTACCCTGAGCGCCATAGCCTTATTTATTGCTGCTGCAAGATCAGTGCGTCTTACACCCCTATACAATTTGTGGGTAACCTCCATTTCCGCAAATATACTACACTGGCCAGTTACGCTAATGTTCTTCTTCGACTGGAGAGAAAGGGGGCCTAATTGCTCAATCGAGATGCCTAAGACTTGAGCACTGATCTCTAGGAATCTTCCTGTTCCCGCAGCACATCTATTGTTCATCTTAAAGTCTAAAAGCCTTCCTTTTTCATCTATACGGATTGCCTTTAAGTCCTGTCCACCAATATCAATAAGTGCCCTGATTGAGGGATCAATGAAGTAGACACCTCTTGCATGACATGATATCTCGCTTATATTAAAGTCTGCGAAGGAAATCTCTTCCCTGCCATAGCCTGTAGAGCAACACGCATCTATATCTTCAAAAGAGATATTTATGTCATCAAGTGCTTTTTGCATTATCTCAGTTGCAGATTGTTTTGGTAAAGGACGAACCTGCATTAACTCAGAAGAAATTACAACTGGATCTTTATTGTCTTGATTGGTCATTAAGATTACTGCCTTGGCAGTAAGAGACCCAACATCACACCCTGCAAAGATCATCTGCTATCTCCTTCTCAGAAATCACCCTCATTTCAGAATTCACCACAACTTAACATCCAAAAATGGTTTATAGTTATATTTATACATATCCCTTACTGCTTTAATAATTGATAGGAAGAAGAGATTTGGTATAGGTGTAAACATCTTTACCCTTATAACTCCCGTAGATATGGAAGCTAGAGCAAATCTAAGAAGTGGCAGATGATACTGAAAATCAAACCTCTCATGACCATAATTGAACATCCTTAATAAATGATTTATCTCAATTGGAGTAAATAGCTGTCCTGGCTCCTGTGGATTGGCTCTTTTCCATTCCTGGTAGGGTTTCTTCATCGCTGAAGAAATAGTTTCCATCACATGGAAAGATGAAATCTGCCTCATGTCCCTTTGTGCTTAACCACTGGCCAAAGGGCCTTCCCCAATATATGCGTAGGCTTTTAGGGGTGTAATCTAGCAACTGACTATCTTTACCTATTATTTCTATGGGTTCACTTGTAAGATGGGAGACAGATCTTACAGCAACTTCTTTACCTGGAAAAAAGTAAGATATGGTTGCGCATTCTACAGGACACTCACCATACCATTTTTGTTCGCCATCCACATAAATACGATGATGGTTTTTAAAGTTGGCAAAAGGACGGGCATAAAATATCTCGCCAACATTTGGAAGCACACAATCATCTGGAAGCTTTTGTCCCATAAACTCTTTTATATTGGTATGTTGTTCATTTTGCATTGCTATAATTATGCCGCCTTCTAGATCGTGCAGACTATCCAGGACTATTTCTTTTGATATATCTAATTCTTTGGCTATATCTGCCACTTTAGGAGCAAATCCAGTATCTAATATTGAGCTGTATATGATTCTCTTTACTTGTTTTGTGGTGTCACTGAATTTTGATACATGCAAAAGTACGGTATCACTATATTTTGGCATTGTCTCTCCCTCCTTATCTTTTCTCAATATTATTACAAAAATCCATTATGCCCTTATTCGCGTACTCAGTGCCCAACTTAAAATTTTTAATAGGTTGCTGAAAACGCAGATAACTAAAAAGCTTAAATAGAGGCATAATACCAGCGTCATGGTATGCGCTGGATACACCTACAGTAGCAACAACACTACCTCCCATCCTTTCTATTAACCTGGTCATTGGCCTGAATACCAGTTCCACCTCAAATATTTTTAAGGGGGGACCGCCAAAGGTAGCAAAGGCACCTATCTTTTTACCTCTAATCCCTCGTATTGTTTGTAAATACCTTGCAACAGGGTATGAGATCTGAGCCCATTTTGGACCTCCAATACAGATACGGTCAAATTCCGAGATATCTGGGTATGTTAAGGCCTGAATATCTTCTTCAACCTGATGATAGCTCTTTAGATAATGCTCTCTATATACAGAGCTAAGCAAACCAAAGGCAATAAATGGATACCTGGGAAAATCCCTTGCTACCTCCCTGAACCATGAATAACAAACAGCTGGTTTTATTATCTCGTATTCAATACTATGTCCGCGCGTTTCAAGTTCGCTGCTTATCGCCTTTGCAAGCTGCTCTGTGTATCCTGTCCTGGAAAAGTATGCGACCAAAATCTTCATCTTTTTACCTCCTTTCTCTGCAAATTAAAAAATTTATCAAAAAATAGATAACCCTCCATGACCCACCTGTTGTGGGCTGCCCACCTGAAAGTATTTTCATCCAAATTCTATCCCTGTAGGGCCCGTTCCCCTGAACGGGCCGATGAGGGCAAAAGGCCCCTACAGCTGAATGCTGACAGCTGATTGCTATTTTCATATAAACGCGTATGAGCGATCCACGCTCACAACGAAGCATGAAAATATTCTCGGGATGGGTTCCTCTCTCGCTTGCCTGCATCGCTCTTTGATACATCCTTTAGGCTTGCTTACGGGCGCTCCCTATTCGCCTTTCAGGCTCAGAAGGGAGCGATACCCCTTTAAGCAACGCCT
>JAGGYK010000039.1 GCA_021162585.1 Deltaproteobacteria bacterium | reverse complement strand
GTTGTACAAAGCTGACCAAGGGCATGTTTATATCGCGCTCGCAGCTTCAGTTCTCCCTCGCCCTTTGACTTATTTATCCCACATATATAAAATATAAAGCAAGATTTTTTTTCATCCTTGGTTGTGCCTGCCACGCAGGCATGGGGGTTTATTAGAAATAATTTCAGCCAGACTGAAGAAAACCCTTAGCAAAAGAAGGAAAAAACATAGCATTATGGAACTGGAAGGACTAGGGGCTGATATATGGAAAGGCGTCGATGCACAGGAATATGTACATAGGGAAAGAGAGTCTTGGGACTAGTTGATGAAATATATGGATTAAGAGTCTGTATAGATACTGCGCCGTTTATCTACTTCATAGAAAAAGACCAAAGGTACCTAAATTTGCTCAGGCCGGTTTTTGCAGAAATTGCTGCGGGCAGAATTGATGCAATAACCTCAACCATTACATTGCTAGAGGTGTTGATTTTGCCCTTCAAAACAAACAATGAAACCTTGGCAGAAAAATATCGCGAGATATTATTATGCTCTGATGGACTAACTACTTTTGAGATCCTTCATGAAGTTTCAGAGATGTCTTCAAAATTGAGGGCAAAATATTTGATTAGAACTCCTGATGCAATACAGATTGCAGTAGGAATTCTGCATGGTGCTGATACGTTTTTGACCAACGGCGTATATTTGAAGAAAGTGGACGATATTAAGGTATTAATACTAAATGATTTTCTAAAAGTCTGAATTTCTCCGAAGGCTAGATTTTGTCTTATCCGCCTAGAACATAGAACCTAGAACATAGAACATTGAACATAGAACCTTGAACATTTTTTAACTTAGAACTTTGAACGTAGAACCCCGTAAGGAAGTCGTTGTATAAAAATTTTAAAAACATCAAAGAATTGGCAATGGATTTTGCCAACTTCCGTGAACACTTAAAACCCCACAGGTTTGTAAGAAATGTAGCAACAATGCTGGCAGGCAATACCTCTGCCCAGGCCATTACATTTGCTGCTACACTGGCTATTACACGGTTATACACCCCTGATGACTTTGGGATAATGACCTTGATCTCATCCATCATTATCGTACTTTCTGTAATGTCCTGTTTCAGCTATGAGAATGCCATTGTTCTCCCCAAGGAGGATAGTAAAGCTCACAACATATTTGCTCTATCTTTATTAATTACAATAATTTTTTCCATTCTTATGTTATTTGTAATCCTCTTTCTCGGGGATAACATAGCAAATTTAGTGAATAAGCCCGGGGTCATAGCCTATTTGTGGTTCATTCCTGCGGGCGTTTTTGTATCCGGGTTCTGGCGCAGCCTTACTTTCTGGCAGACCAGAGCGAAAAAATTCAATCTATTGTCAGCTTCTCAAATTGTGAATTCGATTACAATGGCAAGCCCCAGGATTTTGGCAGGATTAATAATAGGGTCTTCAGCATTCTGGCTGATAACAGGAAATATATTGGGCCCATTATCAGTTGTGCTTTTGCTGGGAATTGTATTTTTAAAGGAGCATTTGCCTGATTTCAGAAAAAGTGTGTCAAAGAAAGAGATATTTCGTGTAGCTAAAGAATTTAAAAAGTTTCCCAAATATAATGTGTGGTCAAACCTATTAAGTGCGCTTTCCCAAAATCTACCGGTCTTTTTATTTGCATACTATTTTTCTCAAGAGGTTGTGGGTTTTTATGGATTAGCGAGTGCAGTCCTAAGAAAGCCTGCTTACTTAATGGGCCAGTCAGTAAGCAAGGTGTTTTTGCAAAAGGCTGCTGAGACCCAGGCACATGGACAAAATCTCAGGAGCCATCTAACCAGGGTGACAACAGGATTGGCAGCGATTGGCATTATACCTTTTGGCATACTTGCAGTTGGAGGAGCTTGGATATTTTCGATAGTGTTTGGGCAGCAGTGGGCAACTGCCGGGCTTTATGTCCAGTTCTTAGCCCCCTGGCTTTTTCTGGGGTTCATTAATCCACCATCCACGCAGATAATACTGGTTAAGCAAAAATTGCGCTTCAAACTGTATTTTGAAACAGGATATATCTTGTTGAGAGTGCTTGCCATTGTTATAGGGTATCATTTATCCCCTCAGCCGTGGGTTGCAATCGCCCTGTTTTCAGCAACCGGGGTGCTTGCAAATATTTATTATATTATGTTTGCCTTTTCATTAACCAGGGAGGCAAAGACATAGTCGCTACGAGAATATTACAGCTACTTAGTGACAGGATATACTTAAATATTTTTATAAATCGCGAGTAATCTCGGAGTAATTGAGAGGCAAAAAATTAACTTCACAATTTATCAGATTCAAATTGATACAATTACTGAAGGCGCTAAAAAGAGAATAAAAGAGAGAAGAGTATTATGCTAGTAGGAATTCATAAAGAACCTTATGGGAAATTTTCCAAATTCCTAAAAAAGTATGAAGAAATACTTGATTATAATGGTATTGATCATATCAGACTGGATGCCAGCCAGGCTGATTTCTGGGAAAAAGTGAGAACATTGGATCTGTTCATCTTTCGATGGAAGCATTTTGATACTGATCGTCAAATAGCTCATACC
>JAGGYK010000061.1 GCA_021162585.1 Deltaproteobacteria bacterium | reverse complement strand
CTCAGATTGGCATTGTCCTCTTAGCCTTGCCTCCTTTACCTTGTCGGCCAACAATCCCCGACCAGGAGGCATAGGCAGGCCTTTGTCACTTTGTGCCTTGCAATCTTGTGCTTCACTGAATGATTACAAAATGAAGGTAGAAATGAGGAAATAGAAATATTTTAAGATGGACTAATAAAATTTAACTTTTGCACTTTGCAATCTTCATTTTTCACTGTCTACTCAAAATTCTACTGAATTTTGAGGAAATAATGGATAGATAAATATCTCAAGGGTTCAACAACCTCTTGAACGTAAAAGATTCTTCTGGTCTTTATTTTTTGCCACGCTCATGAGATAATGAAATAGTACAAAAGGACGCAATTATTTTGACCAATAGCGAGGCTAAGTCCTATGGATATAATAACCTCTCATATCAATGCAGACTTTGATGCATTCTCTTCCATGATCGCAGCAAAAAGGCTCTATCCTGATGCACTCCTTGTATTCCCAGGATCACAGGAAAAAAATTTAAGAGATTATCTCTCACATCCAAAAAATGCCTTCCGTGACAGCATTGTAAAACTAAAAAGCATCTCTCTGGATAAGATTCACAGACTTATAATTGTGGATACACGGCAACTTTCCAGGATAGGGGCATTTGCCAAACTAATAAACAAGCCGGATGTTGAGGTAATTATATATGACCACCATCCGCCTGCAACAGATGATATTAATGGGGATAGACTCTACTGCATTGAGTTTGGTTCAAATACCACATTGATGACACATTTCTTAAAAGAAAAGGGGATAATCCCTACCCCAGAAGAGGCCACTGTAATGGCCATGGGTATCTATGAAGATACAGGCTCCCTTCTCTTTCCTTCCACACGCCCTGATGACTGCGCGGCCCTTGGAGACCTCATTGGATGGGGTGCTAACTTAAGTGTTGTATCAAAAGCCATTTATAGAGAAATTACCCCTGAACAAGTGGATATTTTAGATCAACTGATAAAGAATGCATATACCTTAGTGATAAGCGGTATTAACATACTTTTGACAAAGTCTGTCACGGCTACCTATGTTGAAGACTTTGCAATGCTCGTGCATAAACTTAGAGACATGCATAATCCAGATGCACTCTTTGCTCTTGGACTTATGGGGGATAGAGTTTATATGGTAGCCAGAAGTCGCGTCCCACAGGTAAATGCAGCAGGGATAGCATCTCACTTTGGGGGTGGGGGACATCTTACAGCAGCAGCAGCATCTATCAAGGATATCACGCTGGAGCAAACAGAAGAATATCTTACAAAGATCCTGCACAAAGAAACAAAACCTCGTATCTCTGCAAGAGATATCATGACATTTCCAGTAAAGACTATTGATGTGGCCTCTACAATCAATCAGGCAAACTCTTTATTAAACAGGTATAATATAAATGCAATCCCTGTGACATCTGGGCCTAAGATCGTCGGGCTGATCACCAGGCAGATTGCAACCCGGGCGCAAGGCCACGACCTTGGAGGTGTATGCGTAAAGGATTATATGATTACCGAGATCAAGATGGTGGGCCCCAATGCCCCGGTATGGGAGATAAGAAGGCTGATTGTAGATGGTAATCAACGTCTTCTGCCAGTAGTTGAAGGGGAGAAACTTGCAGGGGTAATCACAAGGAAAGATCTTATGGGAATTATGCATCAAAAGATGGCAAGGATAGAAGGGATACCCTCTATCACTTCACACTCAAAATCTATAAAAGGGATAATGAAAGAAAGGCTTCCAAAAGAGATCTACGCCCTTTTAGAAAAGGCAGGAGAAATAGCAACATCTATGGGGTTTAATATCTATCTGGTAGGCGGGATCATAAGGGATATGATCTCAAGGATTGACAATCTTGATGTGGATCTTGTTGTAGAAGGAGATGGCGTTAAGTTTGCTAAAGAGTTTGCTGCCTCTATCGGGGCAAGGGTTGCGACTCATGAGAAATTTAAGACAGCTGTAATCACACTAAAAGACGGCAGGCACATAGATATTGCTACAGCACGGCTGGAATATTATAAATATCCTGGCGGGATGCCCATTGTAGAAGAATCCACTTTAAAACTCGATCTATACAGAAGAGACTTTACCATAAATACTATGGCCGTATCACTGAAACCAACACAATTTGGCCAGCTTATAGATTACTTTGGCGCACAAAGGGATATCAAAGAAAAACGTATAAGGGTGCTCCATTCTCTAAGTTTTGTTGATGACCCATCCAGGATATTAAGGGCGGTTCGTTTTGAACAACGTTTGGGTTTCTCTCTTGGAAAACAGACACTCTCCCTCATCCATTCGGCCATCCAATCAGATCTTATAAAAAATGTGTCAGGTGGGCGTATTTTCCATGAGCTCAAGCAGATACTTTTAGAAGATGAGCCTATAAAAGGCATAGAGAGACTTAAAACCATCGGTGTGCTTGCCTCTATACACCCTGAGTTCGATTACACCCCAAAAACAAAGAAAACCCTTTTACAGGTAAAAGAGATCATATCATGGTTTACTCTCCTGTATACTCAAGAGGTGGTAAGCTCATGGTTTATCTACTTACTGGCCTTGATAGACCGTATGAAACCAGAGACTGTGCTTTCAGTCTGTGAATGGCTGGGTATGAGTCCTAGCGAGACAAAGGCATTAGTCCATGCAAAAAATAATGTGTTAAATATACTCAAGGAGTTTTCAAAAAGGGGGAAGAAAAGGGCATCAGAGGTGGCAAATATCCTTGAAGGTGCCTCTTTGGAGGAAATACTCTTTGTTATGGCAAAGACAAAAAGCGCTGAGGTAAGAAAAATGATATCATCCTACATAACTACCTGGCGTCACTACACCCCGCCCATTACAGGCAAAGACCTTATTGCCCTGGGTTTTAAGGAGGATAAAACCCTCGGGGATTGTCTGAGGTTGATAAAAGAAAAAGGCCTGAATGGAGAGATCAAAGACTCTTCTGATGCCATACACCTTGCAAAAAAGTTTCTGTCAAGGACATAATCCCGAACATGGGGCAAATGCAAAATAAATGTAAAACACTTTATTTCACTTTACTTTTTCTTCAGGGTCTGTTTATCGGTTTTGTCATTGAATGAAAACAATATCTTTTTTTAAGGGGGGAGCGTATGAAAATGATGACTCGCCTGCAGGGGCCGGTCTTAGGTGGAATCTCAATGGCCTTTCTTGCAATGAATACAATCTTCTGGTCAATTCCGCTATTTGCCGTAGCGTTCCTCAAGCTCATTACTCCAGGCCGCAAGGCGCGCGGGGCGTACAACACTGTCCTCAACAACATCGCCTTGAACTGGATTGCCTGCAATAATTTTGGCCTGAGGCATACAAGGACAATCAATTGGGATGTAGAGGGCACTGACGGCCTCGACCCGAACGGCTGGTATCTGGTGTTGTGCAATCATCAATCCTGGGTGGATATCCCTGTCCTTCAGAAGGTCTTTCACCGCAGGATCCCATTCCTGAAATTTTTTCTCAAAAAGGAGCTTATCTGGGTGCCAATACTGGGTCTGGACTGGTGGGCTTTGGATTTTCCCTTCATGAAGCGCTACTCCAAGGCCTTTCTGGAAAAAAACCCCCATCTCAGGGGAAAGGATCTGGAAATCACGAAAAGGGCCTGTGAAAAGTTCAAAAACACCCCTATATCAATCATGAATTTCGCGGAGGGCACACGTTTTACCCCCGAAAAACATCAGGCGCAGCGGTCTCCCTATGCCAACCTCCTACGGCCAAAGGCGGGCGGAACGAGTTTCGTGCTTTCCGCTATGGGAAACCAGATCTCCCATATCCTCAATGTCACCATCGTCTACCCCGACTGCGAGGACAAAAGCTTCTGGGCATTCCTCTGCGGCAGGGTCACCCATGTAGTCGTGCGGGTAGAAACCATTCCTGTCACCGACGATCTTCTGGGGAATTACATGGAAGACGATGAATTCCGTGAGGGATTCCAGCGGTGGATCAGCGACCTCTGGACACAGAAGGACCTCTGTATTGAGAAAATTCTGACCAGGGCAAATGCAAGATATCCATTTGTAAGTAAGTAAGTTGTTTGAATAGTCGATAAGCTCTTTCTTTTGGCTATCTTTTCTCCTTTATTCACCGCATAAATCAGGCTTGGTCGGCTCATTTAAAATCACCTTGCCGGCAAAGCTACACTCATCCCTAATTCAAAATTCGACTTCGACCCCCATTTTTATCAATAGCTGACACCATAAAAAAGGCGACAGGAAAGAACATAGATAAAACAAATGTTCACCCCTTAGAAAAGGCCTCTGTTAAAGCATAACTTACGGAATTTCAAGCCAATCTATGACCCAAGAACCAGAAATAATACCATTAATTCAATGGGTTATCTCATTTTGGAGGGGTGAAGATCCGTTATATGAAAAAGAAGTCAGGAGTTAGAATTCAGAATCCAGAAGTTAGGATAAACGTAATAATCCAATCGGAAGCATTCTGGCTCCTGGATTCTGGATACTTTTTCATCCTCAGTTGTGAGATTCACGCAGGCATGTGGGTTCATGAGAAAGCATCCTTATCCTGGTCTCCACATAATCTTTCAAGTCTTTGCCCTTTGCAATACTGCCTGCCTTTTTATAACAATCTAGAGCCTCAGGTATTTTACCCATGCTTGTATAGGAATCTGCTAGATCTTTTAAGAGCATAGGCGACCTAGAACCCAGGCTGACTGCCTTTTTGTAGTATATTAATGCTTTCTCCCTCATATCTAATTTCCATGCACTGTAACCAAGCCTGTAATATATAACATTACCATAGCTTATTTTGTCTATGTTATGAGAGGTAACCATATCCTCATACATCCGATATACATTTATAAAATTCCCTTTTTTCCAGTAGGCATTGGCCAGGCCCAACTTTGCTTTGGAAAGGTCTGATTTTAGCCTTAGGGCTTGTCCATAGTTATGTATGGCGTTATCGTATTGTCCCATCATCATTTGAGCCAGAGCCAGATTGCTTATAGCCATATAATCATAAGGGACTTGTTTGACTGCATTTATACATAGATCCTGCGCTTCCTTGTATTTACCTTGTGTTATGTATATAACAGAGAGGTTTACATTGGCAGGACTTGAGTTTGGATATTTTGCCAGGGTGTCTTCCCACAGAGTCTGGGAGTTTTGCCAGATGTCGTTTTGCCTTACAGTCATTGCGCTATATGAAAGTATAATTATAGATAATAACGCAACAGATACAAGTCTCAGAAAGTCTTTAGATAGCCATCTAACGCCTATACGCATCTCCCATAACCTGCTAAGGATATAGCCCAGAAGTACACACCAACTCAAAGAGGGTAGCAATGCATACCTGTCTGTCAGTATTTGAGATATAGGAAAGATATGTGACACTGGCAACAAAAATACATAATACCAACCCACAAAGATTGAATATATATATCTACCCTTGAAAAAGGCCCATATAGCAGAAGAGATAATAATGATATTTACAGTCACGAATGCCCATGCCTGCCATAAGTTAGGATCAGCATAAAGCCTTACAGGATAATCAGCTGCATAATTAATGGTTAGGGAGATGAGCTTGATATAACTTGCCATGATTTGAGATACAGCCAGTAGATTGGTCCAGAAAGAACCGCCATGATAAGGCTTTATGCCACCTATTGCAGACATCATGGATATAAGTCTGAAGGCCATGGGGGCTACAATGATGATTATTGGGATATATACAACAAGCCTTGTTCTCCAGTATGCCTTTCCTTTGCCCTTAGCATAAAGAGCCAGGTCAATAGCAAGCATTACTCCAGGAATCATCAAGGCTGTGGGCTTGGATAGAATCCCCAGGATAAGAAAAATGGCACTAGTAATATAATTGTATCTTCTACCAGAGATTGCCTTTATAAACGACCACAGACTTAAGAATGTAAAAATGCCAAGTAGAGGTTCTTTTCTAGCATATAACCATGTCACACACTCTACATGTACAGTGTGTACAGCAAATATGAGACAGGATAGTGTCGCCCATATGAAACATTTTTTCTCTTCGATGTCAAATGATTGAAACAGCTCCAGCAGGAAGGCCCAGCATGCAACTATCATTAGATAATAAAGAAGTATACTGTGCAGATGCATGCCTAAGACGACTTTTTTTCCCCAAAAGCTAAAGTCTATCATATATGATATATCCCTGATCGGCTGATACGTAGCTCCCGGGTGAAATGAGAGGACCTTTTTTAGGTTATCAGCAGATATCTTGTGGATGGTGGGTCTGCTAAAGAGTGCTGGATCATCCCAGTTAGTTGGGGCATTATCGAGGGTATTATAGTAGATACCAAATATTAATGCAGCAAGTATAACCAAGAAGAGAGCTCTTGGATGTGCTGGTTTTCTAATCCTCTTCCCAAAGTCTTCCAAAACGCCTATCCCACCAATCAGATTTGTCTTCTAGAATTAATCTACACGGGCAGTTCTCTATAAACTTAATTAATATGTCTTTTGCCTCGGTAATTTCTCGTGTTTTATCATTATCTCCACCTTTATCTGGGTGCATCTTTTTTATAGAGGTCCTCCATGCAAGCATCACCTCTTTATATGTGGTAATATCATCCAAGCCAAGGACTTTTCTTGCCCAATCGATCTTTTCTTGAGTAATCCCTTTCATAATACAATTAAGATACCATCTTATATATACTCACACAAGGTTGGAAGATGAGCTGGTCATATGATGGGCATTATAATTTGGAGGTGCAAAGAGCATTACAAAGGCAGCAAAAAACTCTGGGTCAAATTCTTGTGCCATCTCTTCTTGCATGAGCTTTAATGCATCGAACGGCCTTTTTGCAGATTTATAACTCCGCTCAGCAGTTAAGGCATCATATGCATCTGCTATGGCACATATCCTGGCGTATATGTGTATCTCATCTCCTTTCTTGCCAGAAGGATAACCACTCCCATTAGCTCTCTCATGATGCTCTAAAACGATATGAGCTGCCTCCTCTGTCATATCGCCAGTCTCCATTAAGATCTCATACCCCCACTGGGGATGTTTCTTCATGATATCCCACTCTTCTTTTGTGAGTGGACCTGATTTGTTTAAGATCTCATTGGGTATCTTTGATTTTCCTATATCATGAAGAAAAAATCAGGCACCTAAGTTATACATATTATGTCCCCCCATATCTTTTTCAAATAGCTTGATAGCAAGGGCTGTGGCAAAGATGCCTACGTTCACTGAGTGTGTGTATGTATAATAATCATGCTCGGTTAGCACAAGGAGATTCCTCATTATATCTTGGTCTTCCAGTAGGAGTTTTACCATGGGGTTTATTGTATTTTTCATTTCAGATATGGTTTCTGCCCTCGGGTCTTTGAATACCTCTTCCATGGTATAGGTTGATGATGAATAAAAGATTTTTGCCTTTATCTTTGGCGCTACATGTGGATCTGAAAGTATTTTGTCCATATGTTTTGCAGTATATCGTTTTAAGGGTTCTTCATCTGTATCTCTTACATACAGTCTCTTTAGCCCGGAGGCCAGGAGCCTGGCCTTGTGCTCCTCGGTAAAGACTATACTCTTGCCAGCAAAGAGAACAAACTTGTTTTTAACCTTGATATATAGTCTAAATGACTTCTCAGCATCTATCTGCATAATCTCTATGGGTATGGGTTTAAAAGACATCATTTCATATATCGGTACATACGGGGTTCATGTTTAGTCTATCTGTACATAATGGCAAGGTTTTGATATATCTGGTGTGATCTATGGTATTTTGTTAGGAGGGCTCATGATAGTTGCAAGGCAGATGATGGACTATTCCAAGGCATCGTCTTGGATTCGGAAGATGTTTGAAGAAGGGGCAAGGCTTAAGGCTGAATATGGAATGGAAAATGTGTTTGACTTTAGCCTTGGGAATCCTGATGTGCCTCCGCCTAAAAAGGTCATTGATGTTATGGGGGATCTCGCTTCTGACCTGGATACAGGCCATGGATATATGCCGAATGCAGGTTATCCGCAGGTGAGGAAGGCAGTAGCTAAATATGCATCCAACCTTTATGGGGTAGGGCTTAGCCCAGATGACATTGTGATGAGCTGCGGAGCAGGGGGCGGGATAAATGTTGTTCTAAAGTCTATAATAGCCCCTGGTGATGAAGTAATGGTCATTTCGCCTTACTTTGTGGAGTACGGATTTTATGTTGAAAATCATGGCGGGGTCCTTGTGGCGGTAGAGTGCGATGCCGATTTCTTACCTGATCTGGAAAAGATAAAGGAAGCGATTACTGAACGTACCAAGGCCATCATTATAAATTCACCAAACAACCCGACAGGGAGGGTGTATCCTGAAAAGATACTTACCGGTCTACAGGATGTCCTGGCCAGCTATCCTGACATCCTTGTTATCTCAGATGAGCCATACAGAAGGCTTGTGTATGACAATATCCAAGTGCCATCAATATTAAAGATTTTGCCCAGATCAGTGGTGGTCACATCTTTTTCTAAAGAGCTTTCTTTGGCTGGCGAACGTATAGGCTATATTGCAATAGGAAGTGGTATTACTGAGAAAGACAGACTTATTGATGCACTGATACTGGCTACCAGGATACTTGGCTTTGTAAATGCCCCTGCATTGATGCAAAGGGTCTTAGAACAGTGTATTCACTTGAGTGTAGATATAGATATATATAAAAGGCGAAGGGACCTGCTTAGATCTATATTAGATGACCTGGGCCTTTGCTATGCACCCCCTGAAGGGGCATTTTATCTATTTGTCAAGTCTCCCATAGCAGATGATCTAGCCTTCAGTAATGCCTTACTAAATGAGAAGATACTTGTAGTCCCGGGCAGAGGATTTGGATGTAAGGGCTATGTCAGGTTTGCCTATTGTGTGGATGAGGCTACGATAGAAGGCGCAGCACCAGGGCTGAGGCGGGTGGTAGCTTCTTTGTGTGAAGATAGTGAATAGAGAATAGACACCTTAACTTTTCTACTGGATTAAGGGTAAGTCATAATCGGCGAAGATTAAAGGAACGAAAGCTCCACTACTTGTTTGTATTGATCTTTAAGGGTTTATAAAGCGGGCAGTAACCACTCATAACACTAGCCATCAATGCACCACTTGCAACCAGTAACAGACCTGCTATGCCACGGATCTTACCCTTCAGATAGAGTGCGATGATGGCAGTAGCAACTAAGGCTCTAATTATACGATCTACCAAACCTATATTGTTTTCCATAGTGCTCCTCCAGTACTATTGTAATTTGCTAATTACTATAAAGATCTGCAATTTTGTTGTTAATTAATAAAGATAGTAGTAGTACAAGAATTGGCCAATATAAATAAGATTTGACCAAGGGTTTTTTCTCATGATAGGAGTTTATTTGTTGCAGGTACATTTGTAGTACTCGCATATATTTTTCCAATATGAAATTAGGAGTGCAGAGATGTCCAAACCATTTACAAATGAAGAGGCTACTATTTTTAAGCGGCCAGTGGAGTTATTGCAGAGACTCATTCGCTTCGACACAACCAATCCACCTGGAGATGAAGCAGAATGTATTACCTACATAGATAATCTGTTGAGGCAGGCAGGATTTAAGACCACCATCCTTGCCCGTGATCCCAGAAGGCCCAATCTTATTACCCGCCTAGCTGGACAAGGAAGCGCCCCCCCATTGTTGCTTTACGGACATGTGGATGTAGTCACCACAGCAAACCAAGCATGGAAATGCCCACCTTTTGAGGCTAACATAATAGATGACTATGTTTGGGGCAGGGGTGCTCTTGATATGAAAGGCGGTATAGCCATGATGGTGGCCGCCCTGTTACGTGCTAAAGCAGAAGGGCTGACCTTACCTGGTGATGTGGTGCTTGCCATTGTAAGCGATGAAGAGGTTGGTGGTGATTATGGGGCCAAATATCTGGTGGAAAACCATGCGGATCTATTTAAAGGTATTCGCTATGCTATCGGGGAATTTGGTGGCTTTACCCTTCACATCGCGGGTAAAAGATTATACCCTATTATGGTCGCTGAAAAGCAGGCATGCTGGATGAAGGCAATTGTAAAAGGCCCAGGAGGGCATGGGTCTTTACCTATTAGAGGCGGGGCAATGGCTAAACTGGCCAGATTGCTTCATCAGCTAGATAAACATCGCCTACCAGTACATATTACACCTATTGCACGTCAGATGATAGAGAGTCTGACCTCAGAGATACTGTTTCCTTTCAACATAGTTCTACAGTCGCTCCTCAATCCAAGACTGACAGATATAGTCCTGGAACTCCTTGGCACCAAAGGCAAAGCCTTTGATCCCCTGCTTCACAACACAGTCAGTGCAACCATTGTCCACGCGAGTGAGAAAATCAATGTAATACCGAGTGAGGTTGTCCTTAAATTAGATGGCCGATTGCTTCCTGGTTATACCCCTGCTGATATGATGACTGAGCTGCGCCAGATTATCGGTCACGATGTGGAACTTGAGATCATCCGTTATGATCCTGGCCCTCCTGAACTAGATATGGGGCGTTTCAATACATTAGCAGACATCTTGCGTGAAGCAGACCCAGGATGTATACCAGCTCCTTTTATGCTTTCAGGCGTTTCAGATGCACGCTTTTTCTCAAGGTTAGGTATTCAGACATATGGGTTTACACCCATGAATCTACCTAAAGGATTTAACATTATGGAGTTTATTCATGGAGCTAATGAGAGGATCCCGGTAGAGGCACTGACCTTTGGGACTGATGCGATATACAAACTCCTTGGGCGGTTCGGGGATAAATAGAGATATTGTAACTACTATGTGTGGATAGGCTAAAGGTTCACCCTGTTAAATGCGACCTTTGGTCGCCCTGCCTTCGGCAGGATTTAACAGGGTAAAGGTTTTTAAGAGTAGGCAGATATATTTGCAATATTTAGGTATATATCACTAAGTTGGAAACATGCCTATGATACTTGCTTTAGTGTTTGGTAGTATCAATAAAATAGGGGATTTAATAGTTTATGGAAATACCTCTATTAAATGACATTATAATTATATTTGGGCTGTCTGTTGGTGTACTCTATACATGCCATCAACTTCGAATACCAGCAATTGTGGGATTCATCCTCACAGGAATAATGGCAGGGCCTCATGGGCTTGGGCTGGTAAATGCAGTTCACGAAGTTGAGATTTTAGCTGAACTCGGGATTGGGTTGTTGCTTTTTACCATCGGTATGGAGTTTTCATTTAAGAGGCTGCTACAAATTAGAAGGCCGTTCTTGATGGGCGGATCTCTTCAGGTACTATTGACCTTCACAGCGAGTTTTGCCATAGCCTGGAAATTCGGCCAGCCCATTGGTAAGGCTATATTTGTAGGATTCCTTGTGTCCCTTAGCAGCACCGCGATTGTACTCAAACTACTCCAGGAAAGGGCTGAAATTGATAGCCCACATGGACGTATAGGTCTTGGCATCTTAATCTTTCAGGATATCATTGTTGTTCCGATGATGTTGTTGATACCTTTACTAGGAGGGGCTACAGAGAAGTTAGGTGAGTCACTTTTTATTTTTATGATCAAAGGGCTCGGTATTATTGTTTTGGTTATCATTGGCGCTAAATGGATTGTGCCACAGATACTATATCAGATTGCCAGGACGCGTATCCGCGAGCTTTTCTTATTAGTTGTTATTGTAATATGCCTTGCAGTTGCATGGCTCACTTCCATGGCAGGGCTTTCCCTTGCCCTGGGTGCGTTTTTGGCAGGACTTATCATATCTGAATCTGAGTACTCTCATCAGGCCCTTGGCAATATCTTGCCATTTCGGGATGTCTTTACCAGTTTCTTCTTTGTCTCAATCGGGATGCTATTAGATATTGCTTTCCTTCTCCAGCATCCAGGGGCTATTGTGCTGATTGCCCTGGGTATCTTTGTAGTAAAGACTCTAAGTGCTGGCCTTGCGACAGCTTTACTGGGATTTCCGCTTCGCACTACGATCCTGGTCGGACTTGCACTAAGCCAGGTAGGTGAGTTCTCTTTTATCTTGTCTAAGGCAGGGGTAGAGTATGGTTTACTTGCTGGAGCTGCCTATCAGCTTTTTCTTGCAGTCACAGTGCTGACTATGGCTTTGACTCCATTCATTATAGACCTTTCGCCTCGCGCAGCAGATCTTGTTTTGAGGTTGCCTGTGCATGGCAGATTAAAGTCTGGCTTTTATCCTGTGGAAGAGATAAAAGATGTAGGCAAAAGAGATCACCTTATAATCATTGGATTCGGGGTTAATGGCAGAAATCTGGCAAGAGCCGCCAGAGTAGGAGGTATTTCCTATGTGATTATTGAAATGAATCCTGAGACAGTACGTAAGGAGAAAAAAAGGGGGGAGCTGATTTATTATGGGGATGCTACCCAGGAGGTAGTCCTTAAGCGTGCAGACATCAAGGATGCTAGGGTTGTGGTGGTGGCCATTAACGATCCCACGGCAACCCGTAGGATCACAGATATTGCTCGAAGAATGAACCCCAAGGTTTACATAATAGTACGAACGCGATATCTCCAGGAATTGAAACCCTTGTATGAGCTGGGCGCTAACGAAGTCATTCCAGAGGAATTTGAGACATCTGTGGAAATCTTTACCCGGGTCTTGAGGAAATACCTCGTGCCCAGAGATCAAATCGAACAGTTGATCTCTGAAGTGCGCTCAGACAGTTACCAGATGTTCCGAAGTCTTGCTAAAAAATCGCCATCCCTTCTTGATTTGGATTATTATCTTCACGATGTTGAGATCAGTGCGTTAAGGGTTGGTAAAGAGTCTCTTGTGGCAGGAAAAACTGTTGCTGAGATTAAGCTGAGAAAGGAATATGGGGTTACCTTGCTTGCAATACAGCGGAACTCTCAAATCCTATCCAATCCAACGGGAGACACACAAATCATGGCTCACGATATGGTTGTTGTCCTTGGAACACCGGACAAGATTGCTGGGCTAGCACGTTTATTACTTAATCCGGAATAGTGTGGCGGGCTTTAGCATTTGGGATTAGGATGGCAGAAAACATCTATAAAAAGGAGGAACTAGATGATAAGGGTAGCTATCCTGGTGGAAGATTTGTATGAGGATATGGAGCTTCAATATCCTTTGTATAGGCTACAGGAGGAGGGATTTAAGGTGGATATAGTGGGGACAGAAAGGGATGTGGAATACAAGGGAAAACATGGATATCCCACAAAGAGCGGGTTTGCATCAAATGAGGTCAAGGCAGATGATTATGATGCGGTTGTTATTCCAGGGGGGTATTCTCCGGATAGGATGAGGAGATGTCCGGCTACTGTAGAGTTTGTAAGGCAGATGGATAAGAAAAAGAAACTGATTGCTGCTATATGTCATGGGCCCTGGATGATGGCATCTTGTTGTAATCTGAGAGGTAAAAAGATAACTGGTTTTTTCTCAATTAAGGATGATCTTTTAAATGCAGGAGCCGACTTTGTAGATGAAGAGGTTGTTGTATGCGAAAATCTCATTACCTCAAGGACTCCGGAAGACCTGATTGCCTTTACCAAAAAGATTATAAAGGCACTGAAAAACAGGTAGTGTCAGTAGACCACCACCAGTGGTTAGTTGTATTTCTGGATACTTAGATGAAATACAGACACTGCCGGAAAATAAAAGGCAGTATTTTTTGCAGGTTATAAAAAAGTTGAATTATAGGTAATTAATAAAATTGAGGAGATTGTAATGCTAAGAGATTTGATAATAAAGAATAGAAGTTATCGCAGGTTTTATCAGGAAGTTGCCATAGAGCTTAAGACACTAAAAGAGCTTGTTGATCTTGCGAGGCTCTCTGCCTCAGCAGGTAATATCCAGCCTTTAAAGTATATCCTATCGAATGACCCTGAAAAAAATAGCTTGATATTTTCCCACCTTGCCTGGGCTGCATATCTCAAAGACTGGCCTGGCCCCCCCGAGGAAGAAAGGCCGTCAGCTTACATTATTATCCTTGAGGACAAAGAGATAACCCAGCATTTTTGGTGTGACCATGGGATAGCAGCTCAAACCATCCTTTTAGGTGCTGCAGAAAAGGGGTTGGGTGGATGTGTTATTGGCTCAGTAAACAAGCAAGGGCTCCAAAAGGCCTTAAATATACCACCCCAATATGAGATTTTTCTGGTCTTGGCCTTGGGTAAGCCAAAAGAGACTGTAAAGATAGAGCCAGTTGGCCCTGATGGAGACATCAAGTACTGGAGAGACAGTAAGGGTACACACCACGTGCCAAAGCGGGCCTTGAATGACATCATAATTGGGTAGAAATATGAATCAAATCTTTGTGACAATAGGATATGAGCTAAACATTGGCAATTAAATAAGGAAAAGAGAAAGAGAGTAACCTATACCCTCACGGTATTTCTCCCAGACTACCCCTAATTGACACTGTTCGATCTCTGAAAAAATGGAGGCTTCTGGACGGAGTATATATTGAATTTTAGCGCCGATTGTATTATAAGACAATCCGTTTCAACTAATTCAATTAGTTACATGTTTTCAAATTACCATGTTTAGAAAGGATGGAATATGGCTAAATCCAAGAACACCAATAAATCTAAGAGCAGTTCACAAGCACAATCTTTTCCCCCTGGCCGTATAAAAATTGCTGAGTCTCTGAAATCGCTGCTTGAGGAAAAAGAATTCGGCGCAATAACCACAGCTGAAATTGCCAAGGTTGCGGGTGTTAGTGAAGCACTTATTTACAAATATTTTAAGGACAAGAGAGCATTGCTCTACCAAGTCCTGAAAGAATATCTTGATCAATATCGCATGCAGTTTGAATTAGATATAAAAGGGATTAAAGGGGCTTTAAATAAACTTCGAAAGCTTGTGTGGACCCACATCTATGTCTATGCAAACAACCGAGTCCTTGCCAAGCTTATATTCTTAGAGGTTAGAAGTTTTCCTGATTATTATCAGAGCGAAACTTATCAGTGGGTGAAAAAAGAATACAGCAAGAGGTTATTGGATATTATTGATGAAGGCATTAGGAATGGGGAAATCAGGGATGATATTTCGCCCAAATTCATTAGACAGGTTATTCTGGGAGGCATTGAACACGTTTGTCTGAGAGAAGTTATTTTTGATCAAGAAATCTTTCCGGATGAGCTTTCAGAGAACCTTTGCAGGCTTATATTTGAAGGAATAGAAAGAAAAACGGCTGGATCATGATCGGATACTAACCAGCATGTTTTCCTAAACGGGCCGATGAAGGCAAAAGGCCCCTACAGCTGAATGCTGATCGCTAAGAGCTGATAGCTATTTTCATATAAACGCGTATGAGCGATCCACGCTCGCAACGAAGTATGAAAATGCCCTTCCTAGGGATGGGTTCCTCTCTCGCTTGCCTGCATCGCTCTTTGATACATCCTTTAGGCTTGCTTACGGGCGCTGTCTATTCGCCTTTCAGGCTCAGAAGGGATCGCTTCTCCTTCAGACAACGCCTAAGGATGTATTAGCAAATCGCGATGGAAGATCCGCTCAAGAGTCCCCCATCCCTCCTCTCGTAAAGTATTCTTATACCCTTATCCCCCTAAGCCTAATGTCTCGTGCCTATAAAACGGAGAACGGACAACGGCATTTTCATATAAACGCGTTTGGATAACCTATCCCTTCTTCTCGGCAATCTTTTTTATCTCTTCCTTCCTCAGTTCCTTTCTTAAAATCTTTCCAATAGCGCTTTTAGGCAGTTTATCTCTGAACTCTACAATCTTCGGCACCTTGTATTTGGCTATATTCTCTCTACAATATTCTATAATCTCTTCAGCTGTTGCAGTCTCGCCTTCTTTTAGTACCACAAATACCTTTACTGTCTCTCCCCTGTATTCATGGGGCACGCCTATGGCACATGCCTCTTTTATCTTTGGGTGCTTATAGAGTTCCTCCTCAATCTCCCTGGGATATACATTGAATCCACTGGCAATAATCATATCCTTCTTCCTATCAACAATATAAAAATATCCCTCCTCGTCCATGGTCGCAATATCACCTGTATATAGCCACCCATCTATAAGAGTGGTTGCTGTCTCTTCTGGCATGTTCCAATAGCCCTTCATTACCTGTGGACCCTTTATGATTAGCTCCCCAGGTTCTCCAACAGACATCTCTTCTGTTCCCCCCTCCTGATCCACTATCTTGCACTGGGTATCAGGGACAGGCAGACCGATAGAGCCTGGGATCCTCTTTGCCCCTTCTCCAAATGGGTTTATATGGGTTACAGGTGCAGTCTCTGTAAGACCATAGCCCTCGCATATGGCTGCACCAGCTAACTTCTCAAAGCGCTCTATTACCTCAACAGGCAATGGCGCGCTCCCAGAAAAACACCCCTTTATAGAACTCAGGTTATACTTGGGTAAATCTGGATGATTGATCATGCCGACATACATTGTAGGTACTGATGCAAAAAATGTGACCTTGTACTTTTTGATAGCATCCAACAATGGCTTTGGCTCAGGTCTTGGGATAAGAACAATAGTAGCCCCGGCCCATATAGGGCAGTTCATCGCACATGTTATACCAAACGAATGAAAAAAAGGCAGCATCCCCATATGGGTCTCCTCTGATGCAGTTGGTTTGAATTCCGGGAACCATGACCATATACTCTGTTGTACATTGCAACTTAAGTTCTTATGGGTGAGCATTACACCCTTTGACACACCTGTAGTTCCACCTGTATATTGCAGGCAGGCTACATCTTCCCATTCAATCTCCTTCTTTGGCGGGTTTGGTGGGTATTTTGCAATTATTTCCTTAAATGTATACACCTCTTCTGCCTTTTTTACCTCAGCCTTAAAACCCTTACCCTTTGCTACAAGCGGGAATAATATATTCTTGGGAAATGGCAGGTAGTCACCTATTCCGCATGTGATAATCTGCTTTACCTGAGTCTTAGGTCGTAGATTTATCATCCTGTTTGCAAGCAGGTCTATGGTGATCAATACCTTTGAACCAGAGTTGTTCAACTGATATTCTAATTCACGGTCAGAATACAGAGGATTATTTGATACAGCTATGGCATTGGCACGGTGAATAGCATAAAATCCAGCTACGCAATGTATAGTATTTGGAAGCAATAATGCTACCCTATCCCCCTTTTCCACCCCCATATCTGCAAGCGCAGTAGCCAGCCTTTCTACTATCTCCAATAACTCTGTATACTTCATCTTATATCCTTCAAAGATAAGGGCAATGTTATCTGGATAATCCTTGGCAGAGCGGTACAGGGCCTCTATCATTGGCAGCTCTTCATACTCTACAGTTTCCGGGACATCCTTACCATAATTCTTTAACCAAATCTTTTCTTCATATTTACTACCCCCAGTCATGATACCTCCTTAAAGATACTTAGTTGTAAAAAGATGTTACTACATGTGCTAAAATACTAATCACAAGATATGAACTTGTCAAGAACATGAAATACAGCTTATTAGGGCTTCTTTTGAGACTATTTATGGGGTAACTCCTGTCCTAAAATTGTTGACAAACAATCTATCCTTAGATAGAGATGCAATTATGGCGGTGTAGCTCAGGCGGTTAGAGCATGCGGCTCATATCCGCAGTGTCGGGGGTTCAAGTCCCTCCACCGCTACCACCTTTTGTATCAATTATAGATGTTATTAATTGTATATTTATAGTGTATTTATAGTATATTTATAGTGTATTTATAGTATATTTAT